>JAUYFZ010000125.1 GCA_030689585.1 Rhodocyclaceae bacterium
CGAAAAACGCCGCGCAGTGTGGCTTTCGTTCTTCCCAAAGGAAACGGCTCCCAATCGGGAGCCGTCGATAAAACTGGTGGCCAGGGGCGGAATCGAACCGTCGACACGCGGATTTTCAGTCCGCTGCTCTACCAACTGAGCTACCTGGCCAAAACTAAAAAGGCCGCGCATTATATACGCAGCGGGGGCGCACGTATAGAATTCATTCCTCTCTCGAACGAAAGGAATTGCCTCATGCCCGCTTATCGCTCACGTACTTCCACTCATGGTCGCAATATGGCGGGGGCTCGCTCTCTTTGGCGGGCTACCGGCATGAAGGATGACGACTTTGGGAAACCGATCATCGCGGTGGTGAACTCGTTTACCCAGTTCGTGCCGGGGCATGTGCATCTGAAGGACATGGGGCAACTGGTCGCTCGCGAGATCGAGGCGGCGGGAGGGGTTGCCAAGGAATTCAATACCATTGCCATTGATGATGGCATCGCCATGGGACATGCGGGGATGCTCTATTCATTGCCTAGCCGTGAATTGATCGCAGATTCGGTGGAATACATGGTCAATGCCCATTGTGCCGATGCCATGGTCTGCATCTCCAATTGCGACAAAATCACGCCGGGGATGTTGATGGCCGCATTGCGCGTCAACATTCCTGTTGTTTTTGTCTCCGGTGGGCCGATGGAAGCAGGCAAGGTGCAATGGCGAGGCGAGTTGCGCAAGGTCGACCTCATTGACGCAATGATCGAAGCCGCAGATGATAAAAATTCGGATGCCGATATTGCGGCCATGGAACGTTCCGCCTGCCCAACCTGCGGTTCCTGTTCCGGCATGTTTACCGCCAATTCGATGAATTGTCTAACCGAGGCACTGGGGCTGGCCCTTCCGGGTAATGGCACTCTAGTCGCCACCCACGCGGATCGCAAACAGCTCTTCTTGAAGGCAGGGCGACAGATCGTCGAACTTTGCCGACGTTGGTACGAAAAAGACGATGCCGCTGCCTTACCGCGTTCGATTGCGAGCTTCAAAGCCTTTGAAAATGCCATTAGCCTCGATATTGCGATGGGTGGCTCGACCAACACCGTCTTGCACCTGTTGGCCGCTGCCCATGAAGCAGGCGTGAATTTCACGATGTCAGACATTGACCGCCTGTCGCGGCTCGTCCCTTGCCTAGCCAAGGTGGCTCCATCGACACAAAAGTATCATCTGGAAGATGTGCATCGCGCGGGCGGCATCATGGGAATACTGGGGGAGTTGAATCGTGCGGGGCTTCTCCACACGGATGTGCCAACCGTCCATTCGCATACCTTGCGGGGCGCATTGGAATATTGGGATGTCATGGCCGCCCATGACAATGCCGTGTTCGATTTTTTCCGTGCCGCGCCCGGCGGCGTGCCCACACAAACCGCCTTCTCACAGGATCGTCGCAGCACGGAACTTGACCTTGACCGCAGTGCCGGTTGCATTCGTGATGCCGCTAACGCCTACAGCCGCGATGGGGGCATCGCTGTCCTCTTCGGCAATATTGCGCAAAAAGGTTGCATCGTCAAAACGGCGGGCGTGGATGAGGGCAACTTGAGGTTTACAGGGCGTGCAAGAGTGTGCGAATCGCAGGAAGAAGCCGTCGAAAAAATCCTCAATGATCAAATGGTGGCGGGGGATGTCGTGGTGGTGCGCTACGAAGGCCCCAAGGGAGGGCCGGGGATGCAGGAAATGCTCTATCCCACTTCTTATCTCAAATCAAAGGGATTGGGCAAGGTCTGCGCACTGCTGACCGACGGACGATTTTCCGGAGGAACGTCGGGATTATCCATTGGACACTGTTCCCCGGAAGCCGCAGCAGGTGGGGAGATTGGACTGGTTGAAGAAGGCGATGTCATAGAGATCGACATCCCCAATCGCCGCATTCATTTAGTGGTGGACGACACCGTTCTGGTGGCAAGACGCAGGGCTATGGTGTCCAAAGGAGCGGGGGCGTGGAAGCCTGCCCATCGACAACGGATCATCTCAACCGCACTGCAAGCCTATGCCGCTCTGACGACCTCGGCGGACACCGGAGCTGTGCGCGACATTTCACAAGTTTTCAACAATTTTAGGTAGACTGACGGCTCGTTTCTTACTAATTGAGGACCCCCATGAAAAAGATGATCGTCGTTTCCACGTTGTTTGCCGCGACCGCGTTAGTCGCTACCCCTGTTCTGGCCAATGCGGATCTGGCCAAGAAGAGTAATTGCCTCGCCTGCCATGCGGTCGACAAGAAAATAGTTGGGCCTGGCTATCAGGAAATTGCCAAAAAGTACAAAGCAGCCGATGAGAAAAAACTGGTTGAAAATGTCATGAAAGGCACTCTGCCGGGCAAAGGTGTCTGGGGAACCGTACCGATGCCTCCGAAGGGCGGCAATGCGGCTTTGACCGAAGCCAATGCAACAATACTGGTTAAATGGATTTTAGCGGGTGCTAAATAACTCCATCGCTGCACTTTGCAAACCCCGCCTTCGGGCAGGGGTTTGCTTGTCGTTTCTCTGGTCTGGAGTCGCCCTTGCAGCACCCGATTTAACCACGCTTTCCCTTGAACAGTTGCTCAACGTCGAGGTGACGAGTGCCTCGAAAGTGGCACAAAAAATATCCGAAACGCCCGCCTCTGTCACGGTCATTCAACGTCAGGACATCCGGGACTTGGGTTATCGCACGTTAGCCGATGTTCTGGCCTCTGTGCGCGGTTTCGACATGACGTCAGACCGCATCTACAACTATGCCGGTGTGCGCGGATTTTCGCCGCCCGGGGATTTTAACGCCCGCCTGCTGGTGATGATCGACGGCTACCGAATTAACGATGCCGTCTACGATCAAGCCTTCATTGGCACGGATTTACCCATTGATCTTGATCTGGTGGAGCGCATCGAAATCGTGCGGGGGCCAGGGGCTTCCCTCTATGGAGGCAATGCCTTATTCGGCGTGGTCAATCTCATCACACGAAAAGGAACCGACGTAGGCGGCACGGAGGTCGCATTGGCACGCGCCAGTGGTCGTTCAACCGCGCTACGGGTGAGTCTAGGGCATCGGATGGACAACGGAGGCGACCTGTTACTCTCCGTCGACGGCGAACATTCACGGGGAGCCAATCTCTATTTCACGGAATTCGGCGGAAATACTTCAACGACCGACGGTATGGAAAATGGTCGGCTCTTTATCAAAGTTGGGCAGGGCGGCACGCGACTGACGGGGGCATTTAGCCGACGAAACAAGGGAAATCCAGGGGCACTGAGTAGTGACACCTTCAACGACGAACGCAACCGTATTGTCGATGAACAGGGTTTTTTGGATTTACACCATGTCACGACCGTGGGAGCCGCCACTGAACTGACTGGACGGCTTTTTCTGGGTAGTTATGATTTCATCGGAGATTACGTGTTCGCTGCCGACCAGCCCGCTCACCCATCCACTTATATCAGCCGCGATACCGGCCACGCCCGTTGGACAGGGTTTGAGTTACAGGGTGTCACGCCGATGGGAACAAATCATCGGCTGGTCTACGGTATCGAGCATCAGAGCAACACCCGACAGCAACAATTTAACCGTGACGTTGATACGAATGTTGAAAATCTAGCCAGCCGCATGCACAGCCACCGCACAGGCGCCTTTCTCCAAGACGATTACCAGATGACCCCCACTTTGGCCTTCACGGGAGGACTGCGTCTCGATCATGTGACCGCCCAGAAAAACGAGGTCAGCCCTCGCTTAGCGGCGATTTGGAAGATGCAGGAACAAACCACTTGGAAATTTCTCTATGGCACGGCTTTTCGTGCGCCCAACGCCTATGAAACCTCTTATGCGTTGGGAACGACACAGATCGCCAACCCTTCCCTCAAACCGGAGCGAATCACCACCTTTGAAACCACCCTAGAACACTATCTGCGGCGCGATTTGCGTCTGATGGTAGCGGCTTATACCTACCAGATCGAAAAACAGATCAGCCAAGTAGGAAATCCCCTTCAATATCAAAACATGCCCGACGTGGATGGGCAAGGCTTGGAATTCGAGGTCGAAAAAATACGGGCAGACGGTGCTCACCTGCGTTCCAGTCTAAGCGTCCAAACGGCGAAGGATTACGAAGGTCGCTGGCCGGTCAATTCGCCTCGCCGTCAGTTCAAGGCATCCTGGATCAAACCGGTACTTGACCGCTGGCGTTTGGGGATCGAAGGACGGGCGGTGAGCGAACGTCGCACCAACTTGGGCACCACCGGCGGATACGCCGTGGCGAATCTGACACTCACCCGTCCGGTCATCCAGCAGGGGTTGGAATTTTCCGCCAGCCTTTATAACCTTTTTGATCGTCGTTATGCCGACCCCGTGGGAGAGGACAACCTGGACCTGAACCGAAACACTTTCCCCACAGACGGACGAACGTTTCGCCTGAAGATCACGAGTCGGTTCTGATGCTAAAAATCCTACTAATCGCCTTGGTCTGCGCCGGACTGATGTCCCCAGGGGTACAAGCACAAGAGCAGGAAGCCTCGGTCAAGGCGGCGTTTATCTTCAACTTCATCAAGTTTACAGACTGGCCCCTAGCGCGAATGGAATCTTCCCCTGTCTTACAGGTTTGCATCCTGTCGGTACGAGAACCCCTTCGAGCGGCGATGGGTATCTTGGACGGCAAGACAGCCCTAGGGCGCGGAATAAAACTTCGCACGCTGGACGTCATCGATTCAATAGATGCCTGCCATGTACTCGTGCTCGGAGAAATTCCTGCCCATCGCCCCCCCGCCTTACACCGTCTAGCGCAAGCACGATCCATTCTGACCATCGGCGAATCGGAAGGGTTTATTGATGCCGGTGGCATGATCGGACTTTTGGTTCTCAACGATAAAGTGCGTTTCGAGATCAACCTAGAAGCGGTGCGGAATGCCGGACTCAACCTCAGCGCACAGTTGCTGCGGTTGGCTCTGCGCGTCAAGGGAGTCTCATGAGATTCTTTCGCGATATGCCTGTGGGCAAGAAGCTCATGATGGCCATTACCTTGTCTGTCGGCCTTGCGCTCTCGATCATTTTCGTCGTCATGGTGATCGGTGTAGTGGATCACCTCCAGCGACAAACCTATCAACGTCTGCGCGCTCTGGCCGATGTCACCGCCATCAACACCCAAGCCTCTGTCGCGTTTAGCGATACCAAAGGGGCATCGGAAACATTGGCCGCCCTAGCGGGAGACCCGATGATCGTCGGCACCGGCATTTATGACCGCGAACAACACCTGTTCTTCAGCACCGTCTACCCCACCAAGAACGGCAGGACGGTTCTACCTGCCCAGTTGTCGCCGGAATGGAAAGCAGATCATTTGACGTTTTCCCAGTTGCTGCACCGACAAGCCATTCTGGCCCGCCCTATCCTGCTTGGCGAAGAACGACTCGGCACGCTGGTGCTGGTTGCGGACCTGTCGTCTGTCTGGAACGATTTACTGGCCAAGATGATTTTGCTGGGGATCGCCGCCCTCGCCGCCTTTGCTGCCTCCTTTCCCGTCGCCCTCTACTTCCGTCGCCAGATTGCCGGGCCCTTGGCTCGCCTCTCGGATACGGCATTGCATGTCGCCAGCGGTCAGGATTATTCATTACGTGTGGCGTACGGTTCCGAAAATGACGACGAAATCAGTCATCTATTCAACCGCTTCAACGAAATGTTAACGCAGATTGAAAACAGGGATAACCGTCTGGCCCATCAACGCGATGAACTCGAAATGCTGGTGGAAGAACGCACCGCAGATTTAAGGTTGGCCAAGGAAGAGGCCGAAGCCGCCAACATTGCAAAATCTGCCTTTCTCGCCAACATGAGCCACGAAATCCGCACGCCGATGAACGGCATCATCGGGATGAGCGAATTGCTTCTCCAGTCCGAACTCGCCGAAGACCAACGGGAATGCGCAAAAATCGCCCATGATTCGGCGGTCGCGCTGTTGTCGATCATTAACGACATTCTCGATTTTTCAAAAATCGAAGCCGGCCGACT
>JAUYFZ010000133.1 GCA_030689585.1 Rhodocyclaceae bacterium
AATTCGAGAAAGCTGGCAGGTAAGGGTAAGGAGTAGATCTAATTCCATATGCAAATCAAACGGTTAGAACTGGCTTGGGCGGGAGCGTCGGCTAGTCTTATGATTTATAAGGGGAAAGTACTGAGGTTAAACATGGGTTAACATTTTCTAATGGAGAACGTCGCACATTCGATATGCGACCATATTTGCATTTAACCGCTTATAAGCCACTAAAAAACCAGGGTATTTTTGCATTAGCGCATGTCGATTACGGCACCGTTGTCTGGCCAGATGAAATAGATATTGCACCAGAAACTCTTTACGCGCTTTCGCTACCGAGTTCATTAGAAACTACCGAGGCAAAACCAACGTAGCAGCGAGTCCGTCTTCTGAGCGATTGTTCAAAAAACCAAAAGGGGACGCTACCCTTTTCCCTGCGTTCGTTGAACTTTGTATTCGCGGAATCAATCGAGTCTGACCCCATTGATATTGTGGCGATTGAACTTGAATTTGTAGACCCAGATACCGGCCAAATCTCCCGTCTTGATTTCCCCCATTTCCGGAGTGTCGCAAATCTCCTCAACAGCATCTTCAATAGCAAGTTGCAAAGGCTTATGTGCCTTCTTCACGAACTTGCTAAAAGGGGGCTTGTAGTTTGCTTTCATCCTCATGGCTACATAATGCGTCAATCCTGACTAAACATCAAGTCAATCAGCAAGAAAGCAGCCCTTCCCGCCCGCCCAGCCAGCGGTTAAGGTGCGCTTTCACCTGTTCGGGGTATTTTGCCAGCAATTCATCGGCCGCCGTTCGGGCCTGTTCAATCAACAGGCTATCGTCCAGATCGGCAAAACGCAGCAGAGGTATGCCGCTTTGACGGGCCCCGATAAATTCGCCCGGGCCACGAAGTTGCAGGTCGAGGCGAGCGACTTCAAAACCATCGGTGTTCTCATAAATAATCTTCAATCGTTGGCGTGCAATGGCCCCCAGTGGACTGGCGTAGAGCAGTATGCAGGCAGATTCCTCCGTGCCTCTGCCTACTCGTCCACGCAATTGGTGAAGTTGCGCAAGCCCGAATCGTTCGGCGTGTTCGATGACCATCAGGCTGGCGTTGGCGACATCCACGCCCACTTCGATGACTGTGGTGGCTACTAGCAACTGAACCTCCCCCCGCACGAACGCATTCATCACGGCGGCTTTTTCTGCTGCCTTGAGGCGGCCATGCACAAGCCCTATGGAAATCTCCGGCAATTCCGCCGTCAATCGCTCAAAGGTTTCCTGAGCCGTTTTAAGCTGAAGCACCTCGGATTCCGCAATGAGCGGACAGACCCAGTAGGCCTGCCTTCCTGCATGACAAGCGCATCGCACTCGATGGATGACTTCATCGCGACGATTTTCAGTCACCAGCTTGGTGAGCACCGGCGTGCGTCCCGGTGGCAATTCGTCGATGACGGATACGGTTAAATCGGCGTAGTAACTCATCGCCAGCGTGCGGGGGATGGGCGTGGCCGACATCGTGAGCTGATGAATGGATATTTGCTTAAGGGCTAATCGTTGAACGACACCGAAACGATGTTGTTCATCCACGATGGACAATCCTAATCGGGAAAATGTGACCTCTGCTTCAATCAGCGCGTGAGTGCCCACCACCAACATCGCACGTCCCGTGGCAATCGCTTCTTTGGCAGCGATTCGGGCTTTCTTCCCCAAACTGCCGGAGAGCCAGGCGACTTCCAGTCCCAAAGGAACAAACCAGGCGACAAGTTTTCGATAATGCTGTTCGGCCAGAATTTCAGTCGGAACCATCAAGGCGGCCTGATAGCCCGATTCCACGGTTTGCAGCATGGCTAGGGCTGCCACGATGGTTTTACCACTGCCGACATCCCCTTGCAGCAAACGTTGCATCGGGGTGGTTCGGGCGAGATCCGTGGCAATTTCACGCCAGACGCGTTGTTGTGCCTCTGTGAGTTGAAAGGGCAGACTGGCCAGTAATCGATCCGTCAGTGCTTGCGTTCCAGCGAGCGCGGGGGCCTGTTGTCGATGACGATCCGCGGACGCACGACGCAACGAAAGTTGTTGCGCCAGCAGTTCATCGAAAGCCAACCGTCGCCAGGCGGGGTGTTGACGAGGGTCTGTGATATTAGGCGGCAGATGATGCAAAAACCGCACACTCATTTCAAACGTCGCCAATTTTAATTTTTGTCGCAGCCCCTCCGGTAGCGTCTCTGTGAGATCAGCGCGATTCAACGCCTGCTCAATCGAGCCTCGCAATACCGTTTGAGACAGTCCGGCAGTAGTGGGATAGACGGGGGTCAACCATGTCGGCAACGGTGCGTCTTCGGCAATCACCCTGCAACGGGGATGAATGATCTCCGTGCCGTAAAACCCTTCTCGCGGTTCGCCGAAAAAACGTAATCGTGCGCCGGTCGTGAATGCTTTTTGCTGACTGGGATAAAACTTGAGAAAGCGCAATAATAAAAATCCCGTGTCGTCGCGCATCCGGCATAAAAGCTGCCGATGAGGCGGCTGACTCAATTCGCAGGAAACCACGATCGCTTCAAATTGCGCAGCGTCTCCGAACGAGGCATGGCGGATCGTCGTTATGCAGGTTTCATCTTCATAGCGCAGGGGTACATGCAAAATGAAGTCGGCATCGGTGCGCAATCCTAACTTGGCCAGCAGTTTTTCCACAAAATAGCATCCGCTTCGATAAGTGCCCCACGAGGCAGACTCGCCACCCCTACCACGGCCCGCGCCGGCCAAGGCTGTTTCAAAACACGCGCCATCACGTCGTTAACCTTGGGAAAATGAGCCAGATCGGTGAGATAAAGGGTGAATTTGACCGCCTGATCGAGCGACGACTCCGCGGCTTTTGCGACGGCGGCCAGATTCGCAAACACTTGCTCGATCTGGGCCTCCCCCCCTTCGACGAGTTGCCCCGTCATCGGATCGATGCCGATCTGTCCAGAAAGGTAGACCATGCCCCCCGCCTGCACGGCCTGCGAATAGATGCCAATGGCAGCCGGCGCAAGCGGAGTGTCAATGGCGTGACGCATCATTTATTGGCCGTCGCCAGAAAACCCGCATCCATCCCAAGGCTACGCAACTTTTCCCGCGCCAGTTCCGCCGCTTGGCGTGTGGCAAAGGGGCCGACCTGAACACGCGCTTCGATGCGTGCGGGAATGCCGGCCGCTTTCAGCTTTTCAAATAATTCCGTGGCATTCGTAACGTTATTGAACGTACCCACTTGCACTACAAATTGTCGATAGGATTCCGCCGCATGGGTTAAAGGTTTTGAGGGTGTTGAAAGTGTTGAGGGTCTGTGAAGCGTTACCTCAGGGGAAGGCGGTTGAACGGGGGGCTGGATGACCGCCTGCTTGACACGGGCCGGCGGAGTCAGTGGCTTGTCTTGCGTCATGGGGGGCAGCGTTCCTGCGGGAGCCGAGGTGCGCTCTGGCGGCGTGGGAAGTGGCACAATTTCTTTGCCGTCCACGATTTGCTGAACAGACGCCGCCGACTCATCAGAAACGACCGGGGCTTCTGTTACGACGTCGGACACCACTTCCTCGGTGGCTTCCGGTTCTTCGGCAGCGACGGTCGTCGCGGTCGCCTCTTTTTTGGGAACCGGGATTTGTGGAACGTACATCGCATCAAAGACGGTGAGTCCTCCCAGCAAGGACACCACCAACAATCCGGTAATGGCGATCCTTTTGACCAGTGTTCGCTTCAGATTGTCTTCAGTAGACGAGGCCACATCGCTATCGTTATTGCTCTCAGGACTATCGGTAGGTTCTGCCATGATTACCCTCACTCACTTTCACATGTACGGCCCAAAGCTGCGACCAGTTCTGCTTCTCCTACGGAAATGCCACATTCCGCAGCAATACCGCGCGCATCGTACCCCCGTTGCGCCAACGCCATGGCTTCCGAGTATTGCGAAGAAACGCGGCGTGCAACCCTTAAATCCGCCACCTCACGCCGAAGCCGCCCCACCTCGTCACGCAACTTCACGATCTCATCGGCAGATTCAATCTTTTCTGCCAATCGGTCGGCAAATCGGGGAGGCGGTGTTGCCATGAGCGGTTCCCGCATCGGAATCGGCCTGACTTCTTCTTCCACAAATGGAGCATCCGGCAGACGAATCACCCCGCCAAAGGATTCATGGCGATAGCGTAACTGCATGAACTTCAGAAGTGACAATACGAAGTACACCCCTAGCAAGGTCACTGCTAGAAGTACACCGTCACGCCAGCCAATGTCCAGATAATTCATTCTGTGTCGATAAATGGAATTCGGCGCGATGATAACCCCATCATTCGGCGCGATAACTCAAAATCAGAGGAGGCATTGCCCCTTGTTTCTGGATGGAGCGGGTGATGGGAATCGAACCCA
>JAUYFZ010000147.1 GCA_030689585.1 Rhodocyclaceae bacterium
GATTCCGTCACCCAAGTTGGTCGGGGTCTGGATGCCATTACAGGGGATACCACCGATCAAAGCCGGGCCAGCAGCGAAGTCGCCGGACACGTCGATGCCATCGCCGACATGGCCATGCAGAACGACAAAGCCATCGAACAAACGGCCGCCGCCGCCCATCGCTTGGAATCTCTGGCCGATCATCTGCGTGATTTGGTGGGGCGTTTTAAGACTTAACGTGAAATACATTCCCCATCCCCTCCCCAACCCTCCCCTTGAAGGGGGAGGAGCATCTCTCCCTCCCCTTCAAGGGGAGGGCTGGGGTGGGGATGGGGTAAAAGGTTGGGTGATATTTCGCAATAGATTGATTTTGCGTAAATTTCTCATCTTCCCCATCCCCATCCCCCTCCCAACCTCCCCCTTGAAGGGGGAGGAGCTTTTATCTCCGACCTTTGCCATGACTTATTGAGAAGCTACCTGAAATCTCCCTGCACCCTCGGCCAGAGCATGTCCAGAAAACTGCCTGAGGGTGGCTTGATTTCTCCCCTCGCATTGCACGTTGCCACGCCCACCAGATGCAAACAACGAATCGCCCGCGTAACGCCGACATACAGCACACGGGCGGCTTCTTGGGCGGCGCGTTGCCGTTCGAAAGCGGTGAGATAGTCGTACGGAGTCACCCCCCCATGAGTATTCGCTCGCGGCTTCAACGGCGCGGCAATCAATCGTTCTTCCCCTTCAATTAAAACCTCTTCCCACCGCATCAGTGGGCGGTCATCGTTCCCCGTCTTTCGATGCAGTCCCGGCAAAATCACGGTATCGAATTCGAGGCCCTTGGATTTGTGCAGGGTCATGAACTTCAAACGACCATCCGCCGAGGTGTCAGGGACGGCGTATAACTTCGCCACTTCACGGTTCAGCCGAGTGAGATTGAAACGATTCGTCTCATCCAGATGGGCGATTAAATTTAGGAAAGCCTCGCAATCGACCAGTTCCGTCGCATTGGACAGATAATCTGGCCCGCCCAGTTTGAACCAAGTTTGGGCAATCCAGCGAGCAGGAGATACTCGCCCCTGTTGCTGCAAGGTTTCGGTCAACACCGTACGGACATGAGCCAACCGAAGCCGCCCCTCCTCTGACAGGCGGGCATCACGGGCAGGATCGTTCATTAACGACCAGATCGTGGCTTCAAAATCATCCCCTGCCAACGCATGAAGATCGTAGAGCGTCAATCTGCACCAAGGCGCACGCAAAATAGCCAGCCAGTGCACCCGATCCGCACGGTGATAGAGCGCGTGCGTGAGCGACAACAAATCCTGCACCGGCTGCCGCCGAACCAGCGATTCCATGTCCACGGCTGAAAATCGCAGATCAGGTCGTTCACGACGAATGCGATCCATCAGCGGTTCCAGATGCCGTCGGGCGCGCACCAACACCGCAATTTCAGCAGCGGGATTGGCGCGGCGTTCCGCATCAATGACCTCCAGAATGGTTTGCGTTTCCAGGGTATCCGCACACGCGGTGTCCTCACCCTCCGACACCACCCTTCCATGCACCTGCACTCCTTCGTCGCGCATCGTGGAACGTGTCGCCGCAAAAGGTCGGTAATGAATAGCCCCTGAGGCAGGATCATCCATCACAGGAAATATCTGGGGGAACACGTCATTTACCCAGTTCACCACCGAGGGGGCCGCACGATGATTAAGAAGAAGAGAAAGCCGTTCTGGAAACACCGGTGCTAAGGATTCACCCGCCGACAGGAACAACCCGACTTCCGCCTTTCGGAACCGGTAGATGGACTGCATGGGATCCCCCACGAGGAACAGGGTTCTGCCGTCATCCTTCGACCATCCTGCCATCAACCTTCGCAATAACTCCATCTGAGTCGGACTGGTATCCTGGAATTCATCAATCAACAGATGACGAATGCGATAGTCCAAAGAGAGGGCTAGATCCGTCGGTGCTTCCGGCTCTCCCAACGCCTGTACGGCACGGGCGGTTACTTCGATAAAATCCACTTCACCTGCTTCGATAAAAACGGTCCACAACTCGGCCGCTACCAATCTAAGCAACGCGCCCAAGGCAGCCACCGTGGTTCGTTCTTCCTCGGTATAGCGGGGATCAGGCAGACGGCGTGTTTTCGCCAAAAGTGAAACATCACTCGGCGATAAATCGGCAATCACGTTCATCAATAACTGTTTTTGAAGGTCCGAGACCTTCGGCGGAAACCCCAATTTGACATTCAACTGCTTGCGAGCGGTGTCCTCATTCGTCAACAGCAGCATCGCCAATGCCTGCCAGCGCGGTAACTCTTCAACCTCCGCGCACAAGGGCTGTGTCCAATTTCTAAAAATATTCAAAACATGATCATCGGATAAATTGTTAGCCGCAAAGCGAGCCAGCGGCATCACCGCTTCCTGAACGCGGGTGGGGAAGACGGCCAGTACCCGCTCCAAATCCTGCGTCACCAGTGCCATCAATCCCGCTTCTGTATCGGCATCTGCCGTGTTGCGCAGGGCATGGCGCAACCACTGATCCCGTCGCGCCAGCATGGCCACTAGCAGGTTGACCAACCGTGGCGCGTCGTTGTCCAGATGCGTCAATGCCCTAGCGACCGCATCGGAAAAAGGTCCTTCTTCGTCCAGCCAGGCCAGTGCACGACGGGCTGCCTTCTCATAATGCCCCCTCGCATCTTCTGCCAGACGAGGCACGCCGCCGAATCTGGACAGCACAGGCATCTGTCGAGCCAAACTTGCACACAGTGCATCAATCGTGGTCACCCTCAAACGCCCCGGATGATCCAGCAACCCCCAGCCGCGTTGTCTTGAAGCGTCCAAAGCTGTCCGCGCCAGATCAAACGTCATACGCTTGTGCGGCGGCCAATGCTCATCAGGATTTTCATGGGCCGCTGCCCGCTCTAGGCTTTCCATCAGACGATTGCGCATTTCAGCCGCCGCCTTATTGGTAAAGGTCAGCGCGACAATTTCTTCAGGCTCCTCCACGCGAGCCAGCAACGCCAGAATGCGCTGTGTCAAAAGCTCCGTTTTCCCCGCCCCCGCCGGAGCCTCCACGATAAAGGAGGCAGGCTCCAACGCACGCAGGCGACTTTGTGTGTCCAAGGCTTTCAACCTTCCAGCAACTTCCGAACCACCTTCGGATAGAGGAGGTGCTCCTGTTCGAGTACCCGCGCGGCCAAGGTGTCTTCTGTGTCATCCGCATGAACGGGAACAGAAGCCTGAAGAATAATCGGTCCGGCATCCAGTGACGGGGTCACCCAATGCACCGTGCAACCATGCACAGGCACGCCAGCCGTCAGGGCCGCTTTGTGGGTGTGTAATCCAGGAAAGGCAGGCAGCAATGAAGGATGGATGTTGAGTATCCGGCCCTCGAACCGACGGACGAAAGCCTCCGTCAATAGTCGCATGAACCCCGCCAATATCAGCAAATCGGGTTGATGCGATTCAATGGCTTCCAACAATGCGGCATCAAATGCTTCACGGTTTTCAAATGCTTTGTGATCGACTACCACGGTGGGAATGCCCCGTGCAGCGGCAAAAACCAAACCCGCCGCATCGGGACGGTTACTGATAACCGCCACACATCGCCCTGGCAGATTCGCCTCCAGCAAGGAGCGCATGTTGCTACCCCGACCGGAAATAAGAATGACGTAAGATTTCATTGGTTCTATGTGAAGTGGTGCATCTCACCAATTCTGAGCCTCAAATCCGGTTGGAATACTAATCTCAACGGCCTCACCGTTCTGGTAAAGCACAAAGAGTCCGTGGCTATGTGCGTAGTTCTTAACGCTGTCACTGATCACCATCGCAGCCACAGCACCCCATGCTTTATGGTGTCGATACTCTGGCATGAGTCGCTTAAGTTTTTCCATTCTCACGAGATGCTCATCGACATGTTCTTTCGTGAGCTTGCTCTTGCATTCCACGGCAACCAAAACCCCATCGTTGATGACTAACAGATCAATTTCGACGCCTTCTCCGTTACGGTGAGATTCGACATCGTGAAGGAAAGTATGCACTTCAATCCCTTGAGATTGAAATAACCGCACGACGGCAGGAGCGACCATGTGCTCGACAAATTCGCCTAGACGATTACCTAAGTCGCCTAACTGTTTGGAAAGATTCTTGAGGATACGATCATTCTCCAGCTTGGATTCTTGGGACACACGGGACAAACGATCATTTTCCAACCTAGATTCCCGAAACAAACGATCGTTCTCCAGCTTGGATTCCTGAAACATTTCCCGAGTCTCTTTGATCAACTGCCAGACATGTTCAAAGGTAAGGGGTTCAGTAGATGCGATAGTGGGCGACATGCGTTTTTCTCCTTAAATCTGATGCCTGTGATTTTACCGTTCCTCCATCATAGTGGATCCCGTTTTTCAAACAATTTACGTCACTGACGGGCGAAATGTCGAGTCGGGGCATGACTCAACGTGTGGTGGTTCATGCACATCAGAGCATTTAACGGACGTAACCACTCAGGTCCGGTCGGAACACAGATCTCCTCCCCCTTCAAGGGGGAGGCCGGGAGGGGGATGGGGGGAAGAATTCCGCGTAGAACCCCATCCCCACCCCAGCCCTCCCCTTGAAGGGGAGGGAGATTGACTCC
>JAUYFZ010000160.1 GCA_030689585.1 Rhodocyclaceae bacterium
CATTCCCCATCCCCCTCCCAGCCTCCCCCTTGAAGGGGGAGGAGCATCTCTCCCTCCCCTTCAAGGGGAGGGTTGGGGAGGGGATGGGGGTCAATGGGGCATGTTTCATGATGCGGGGTGGCGATTCGCCATGCCCGTTAAACGGAGAAAATCATGGGTGTGGCATTAAGAAAAATAGATTGGGTTTCGGTCGCCGATTATCTGGCTGAAGAAGAAAAAAGTCAGGAACGACATGAATACCTAGGGGGAGAAGTTTATGCGATGAGTGGGGCGAGTGCTCGGCATAACGTCATCAGTGGAAACCTATTTGCTGCCCTGCGAACCCATTTAGCCGGTGGTCCCTGTCGAACCTTCATTCACGATGTCAAGGTACATCTCGCCACGGCCAGCGATGATTATTTTTACTACCCTGACGTGATGGTGGCCTGTCGTCCTGAAGACAACGCCAGCCATTGGCGCGATTCGCCCTGTGTGTTAGTCGAAGTGATTTCTCCCACCACGGAGCGCATCGACCGACGCGAGAAATTATTAGCCTATCGCGAAATTGCCGCCTTGGAAGAATACGTCGTCATCGCCCAAGATCGGCACGAGGTCTTAGTTTATCGTCGTACAAGGCAATGGCGTGTAGAACGTTTCACCCCTCCAGATGAACTGATATTGCCTTGCCTGAACTTTCACTTACCTGTTGAAATGTTGTATGAAGGAACAGAAGATTTGTAACAGTCCTCTCCTCGACACCCGCGCTCGCCCCGTCCGTGATTTACGTATTTCGATCACGGATCGATGCAACTTTCGTTGTGTCTATTGCATGCCAAGAACGGCCTTCGGGGCGGATCATCAGTTTTTAGCCAGAGACGACCTGCTCTCCTTCGAGGAAATCACTCGTCTGACGAAGCTCTTCGCGGATCGGGGGGTGCTTAAAGTTCGCTTAACCGGCGGTGAACCTTTATTGCGGCGCGATGTCGAGCGTTTGATCGAACTTTTGGCAAACATTCCTAGTGTGGAAGTGGCACTGACCACCAACGGTTCTCTTTTGGCCAAACGCGCAAAATCCTTGCGGGATGCAGGGCTTTCACGGATTACGGTAAGCCTAGATGCGTTGGACGACGTTGTTTTCCGTCGGATGAATGATGCCGATTTTCCTGTGGCACGGGTGTTAGAAGGCATTGACGCAGCGGCTTCTGTGGGGCTGACTCCCATCAAGATCAATACAGTGGTCAAACGCGGAACAAATGAGAACGAGATGCTTCCGTTGGCGCGTCACTTCAGAGGGAGCGGCCATATCCTGCGTTTCATCGAATACATGGATGTCGGCAGTTCGAACCAATGGAATATGAAAGAGGTCATTCCTTCCAGTGAAGTGGTTCGTCGAATTTCCGCTGAATTTCCGCTGGAACCGGTCGATCCCAACTATACGGGCGAAGTGGCCGAACGCTGGCGTTACCGAGATGGAGCCGGTGAAATTGGAGTCATTTCCTCGGTCACACAAGCTTTTTGTGCCACCTGCTCTCGTGCCCGACTTTCCACGGAAGGCAAAATTTATACCTGCCTATTCGCAAACCAAGGCCATGATTTGCGTGCGTTGTTACGCACCGGCCGTTCCGATGAAGAACTAGCCGCCGCCCTGGACAATTTATGGAGGCAGCGTACCGACCGTTATTCAGAAATCCGCAACGCAGAATTATCGGCAGCGAAGAAAATCGAAATGTCTTACATCGGCGGATGAACATCACCGGTCTGATTCTCGCCGGAGGACGCGCGACCCGCATGGGAGGGTGCGACAAGGGATTGCAACTCTATCGCGGGCAATCGCTCATCGGCCATGTCATTGAACGACTGGCTCCTCAAGTGGATCGCATCATCATCAATGCCAATCGAAACATCCCTGCCTATGCCGGGTTCGGTTATCCCGTGGTCCGTGACCAATTCGATGGTTTTGCAGGGCCTTTGGCGGGGTTACATGCCGGACTGACCGCCTGTGAAACACCGCTTTTGGTCGTAGTGCCCTGCGATGCGCCGTTATTGCCCACCGACCTTGTGGCACGTTTGCAGTCCGCCTTGAATGAACACGCCTCCGTAGCACAAACCACCCAGGGAACGGAACCGACGTTCATGCTCTGTCGGCGCACAGTATTACCGATGCTGGAACAAGCCCTGATGAAAGGAGAGCGAAAGTTTGGTGCGTGGCAACGATCTGTCGGTGCGATTGAAGTAAATTTTGAAGACGAATCTGCTTTCAAAAATATGAACACCCACACGGATCTTCTTTGGGAAACACAGTAAAATCGCCGCCCATGCGCACCCTCTATTCCCTCTTGCTCTTGTCCTGTCTTTCCGCCTCGGCTCTTGCCCAGGCAGACTCGATCAAATTCTCCGGCAACGGATTCCTGACACTGGGAGTCGGCAAGATGTTGGGCGGAGATTCAGGGCGTGTTCTGGATCGTGAGGGGCCGCTGTTCATTTCGGACTACGCACAAGCCGGCGTGTATGACGGACGAAGTGGCTTGCAAATGAAGCCCGATTCCAAACTTGGGTTACAAGGCGGAGTGGCACTCATCGGCACGGGATTGTCTGCCACGGCACAGGTGGTCGTGCGCGGCGCACGCGAAACGGTCAATCTCGAATGGCTTTATGGAAGCTACGTGCTCAACGAGAACACCACCCTTCAGGCCGGACGCAAGCGTCT
>JAUYFZ010000068.1 GCA_030689585.1 Rhodocyclaceae bacterium
TCGGTGTCAATCTCCCTCCCCTTCAAGGGGAGGGTTGGGGTGGGGATGGGGTTTTACGCGGAATTCTTCCCCCCATCCCCCTCCCCGCCTCCCCCTTGAAGGGGGAGGAGAGCTGTGTTCCGACCGGACCTGAGTAGTTACAGTCAGTCATTGACATCCGCCCCGAAAGTCTGGAAAATGCGCCCCCTTGCAATTGGGGAGTCGCCAAGTTGGTTAAGGCACCGGATTTTGATTCCGGCATTCGAAGGTTCGAATCCTTCTTCCCCAGCCCAATTCTTTTGAATCCCCCCTATGGCCTACGATAGCCTGATGGTCTTTACTGGCAACGCCAACCCAAAATTGGCCGCCGATGTCGTCAAACGCCTGAACATTTCGCTGGGCCGTGCGACTGTGGGCCGTTTTTCGGATGGGGAAACCAGTGTCGAAATCTTGGAAAATGTTCGGGGCAAGGATGTATTCATCCTGCAATCGACCTGCGCACCGACCAACGACAACCTGATGGAACTCATCATCTTGGCCGATGCACTCAAGCGCGCCTCGGCGGGTCGTATCACGGCGGCCATTCCTTATTTCGGTTACGCCCGCCAAGATCGTCGCCCCCGTTCTGCACGCGTTCCCATCGCCGCCAGAGTGGTCGCCAACATGCTGCAAGCAGGCGGGGTTCAGCGCGTGCTCACGGTGGATCTTCACGCCGATCAAATACTAGGGTTTTTCGATATTCCGGTCGACAACATCTACGCCACGCCCATCCTGTTGGGCGATATATGGAAGCAACGCCATGGCGATGATCTGATGGTGGTATCTCCCGACGTAGGCGGTGTTTTGCGGGCACGAGCGACGGCAAAACACTTGGGGGTGGATCTGGCCATCATCGACAAACGTCGCCCCAAAGCCAACGTCTCCGAGGTCATGCATATCATCGGCGATGTGGAAGGCCGCATTTGCGTCATCATGGACGACATGGTGGATACCGGAGGAACGCTTTGCAAAGCCGCCCTCGCCCTAAAGCAACACGGTGCTAAGCAAGTGGTGGCCTATTGCACCCATCCCGTGTTGTCCGGTAACGCCATCGCCCGTCTCAACGAGTCTGAAATGGACGAGATGGTCGTCACCGACACCATTCCACTGCGCGACGATGCCCGCGCATGTTCCCGTATTCGCGTGGTACCCATCGGCGAATTATTGGCCGAAACCATGTTGCGAATCAGTAATGAGGATTCTGTCTCATCACTGTTCATGGAGTAGTTTTTTTAAGTTGTTCTTTCAACCACGCTGCTTGGTCGCGGGCAGTTCTTAGGGAGTTATCATGCAAATCGAATTCAATGCAACACAACGAGCCACGCAAGGCACGAGTGCGAGCCGCCGCCTGCGTCATGCCGGTCGAATACCCGGCATCCTCTACGGCGGTTCAGATCAACCGCAAAACGTAGAGATCGACCACAACGAAATTTTTCAACTTCTGCGCAAGGAAGCCTTCTACTCCTCCGTGCTGACCATGAATCTGGCTGGCACCCCCCAAATGTGCCTGCTGCGCGATGTGCAACGTCACCCATTCCGCCAGCTCATTCTGCACGTTGATTTCCAGCGCATCGATGCCTCTCACGAAATTCACCAAAAGATTCCTCTGCACTTCATCAATGCCGATATTGCCCCGGGTGTCAAGCTGGATGGTGGCATGGTGCAGCACGTTATGAACGACATTGAGGTCAAGTGTCTGCCCGCGAATCTGCCTTCCTTCATCGAAGTCGATCTCAAAGATTTGACCGCCGCTATTTCACTGCACGTCTCTCAGCTCAAATTACCCGAGGGTGTCACGGTTCAGTTGCATAAGGGTGAAGACCCCGTCGTCGCCACCATCCTGGTGCGCGGTGGCAGTGCCGCAGCCGCCGATGAAGCCGCCGATGCTGCTCCGGTGGTTGCTCCAGAGAAAAAAGCCCCGGTGAAGAAGTCCGAAAAAACAGATCGGCGGTAAGTTTCCATGCAGGCATCCCTGCGCGCTCAGTTGCGTTTAATCGTCGGTCTGGGTAACCCCGGTGCCGACTATTCCAAAACCCGGCACAACGCCGGGTTTTGGTTTTGCGAACGACTGTCCAAGGAACTCGGCGTTTCCTTTACCCAGGAAAACCGCTATCACGGTTGGGTAGCGAACGTCCGAAGTGATAGTCGCAGTGATGGTCGCAGTGATTGTATCTGGCTGTTGATGCCGTCGACCTTCATGAACGATTCCGGTCGTTCGGCGCAGGCTCTGATGAATTTCTATCGCATCACCCCCGATGAAATACTGGTCATTCACGATGAATTGGACCTGCCTCCCGGTCGGTTGCAATTACGTTTTGGGGGCGGATTGGGGGGGCATAACGGCTTGAAAAGTCTGGCGGCCCATTTCAATACCCAGGATTTTTGGCGGTTACGCGTGGGCATTGGTCATCCGGGGGACCGCAATGAAGTCGTCCATTACGTCCTTAAACCTCCCCGCAAAGAAGAACAGGAAGACATGGATACAGCACTGGATCGCGCCTTGCTGACGTGGCCTCTGTTAGCAAAAGCGGATTTCGATGCGGCCATGCGCAAGATCAATGTGAAGCCAGCCCCCCCTCCCTCCCCCCCCTCTCCCGCAAGGGGCGAGGGGCTTTTTCAGGAAAACTCGCATGGTCACGAAGTCCACCCCTGTCACATGAAATCCGTCAAATGCGATTAAACGCCCGCCCCCCTTCGCCCCCCTCTCGGGGGGTTCTTATCAGCTCGCTACGCTCGTTTGATACGGGGTACTCCGAACTGACTTTGTCATGTTTTCTGATTATTTCACGCTAAAACACTATGAGCCTCAAATGCGGCATCGTCGGCCTGCCTAACGTCGGCAAATCCACTCTTTTTAATGCACTGACCCAATCGGGCATTGCGGCGGAAAACTATCCCTTCTGCACCATCGAACCGAACGTGGGCATCGTCGAAGTCCCCGATCCCCGCTTGGAAGCCTTGGCGCAGATCGTCAAACCTCAACGCATCCAACATGCCATCGTCGAGTTCGTCGATATCGCGGGATTGGTGGCCGGTGCCAGCAAGGGCGAAGGGCTGGGTAACAAGTTTCTCGCCAACATTCGAGAAACCGATGCCATTGTTCATGTGGTTCGCTGTTTCGCCGACGAAAATGTCGTCCATGTGGCGGGCAAGATTGATCCGCTCTCCGACATCGAAATCATCGACACCGAACTGGCTTTGTCCGATCTTGCCAGCGTTGAACGTGCGCTGGTTCGCGCTTCCAAAGAAGCCAGGGCGACGGGCGGCAACAAGGAGGCCAAGCTCATCGTCGAGGTGCTTGAAAAATGCCAGAAACATCTGGATCAGGCCAAGCCGGTGCGCACACTCGATCTTTCAAAAGAAGAATGGAACAACCTGAATCCATTCTTCTTGCTCACCGCCAAACCGGTTCTGTACGTTGCCAACGTGAAGGAAGACGGTTTCAAGAACAATCCCTATCTGGAGGTGGTACAAGCCCACGCCAAAGCCGAAGGGGCCGACGTGGTTCCCTTGTGTGCTGCCATCGAAGTTGAAATTGCCGATCTGGCCGATGATGAAAAGCAGATGTTCCTGACCGACATGAACCTGTCCGAACCTGGACTGAACCGCTTGATTCGCGCAGGGTTCAATATTCTGGGATTGCAAACCTATTTCACGGCGGGCGTTAAGGAAGTGCGGGCATGGACCATTCACCGTGGTGACACCGCCCCCCAAGCCGCCGGTGTGATCCACACCGATTTTGAACGGGGTTTCATCCGCGCCCAAACCATTTCATACGATGATTTCATCGCTTGCAAAGGCGAAGCAGGTGCCAAGGAAGCCGGAAAGATGCGGGCGGAAGGCAAAGATTACGTCGTCAAGGATGGCGATGTGTTGAACTTTTTGTTTAACGTGTAATAAGCAGATAGGCTCTATGCGGTTTGTAGTGGGTGACATGCCATATCGCTGACATGACAGTCTCCCTCCCCTTCAAGGGGAGGACATGACAGTCCTCCCTCCCCTTCAAGGGGAGGACATGACAGTCTCCCTCCCCTTCAAGGGGAGGGTTGGGGAGGGGATGGGGGATAGATTCCTTTTGCAAAGCAATCCAGATCGCCTCAACTACCGTATCGATATTTTGCAGCACGTCGTTGTTCCAAAATCTCAA
>JAUYFZ010000173.1 GCA_030689585.1 Rhodocyclaceae bacterium
GGTCGCCAAGCCCCCCCCTATGCCAGGAAATTTGCTGCAGTCTCTATCCCCCATCCCCCTCCCAGCCTCCCCCTTGAAGGGGGAGGAGCTACCTCTCCCTCCCCTTCAAGGGGAGAAGCTACCTCTCCCTCCCCTTCAAGGGGAGGGTGGGGGAGGGGAGGGGGTTGTGTATTTCACGCTAAACGCCAACAAGCCGGCGTGACAATAATTGAACTGATGATTATCGTGGCGATAGTCGCGATACTGGCGAGTCTTGCCGCGCCTTCGTTTAGCGACTTTATAAGTCGCATGCACCAAGCTTCCACCATGACGCAACTGACCAGCGATTTGAATCGCGCACGTAGCGAGGCAATCAAACGCAATCGGCGTGTACTGGTTTGTGTGCGCGCTACGGATACAACTTGTGGAAATGGTACCGACTGGCGGAACGGCTGGCTGGTTTGTTATGACGAAGATCAGGATAGTGCGTGCGATGCCACGAGCACCACCAACCCAAATCCGATGGTAATTCATCAAGCCATAAATTCGCGCCTTACCCTGACCGGCATCGCAGCATCCATTGGCTTCAACCCAAACGGCACGCAAGGGACAGGCAGTGCGACGACCCTGACTCTTGCGGGCAATTGGACGGGGGCGGTGAATAATGTCGTTACCATTGCCGCCACCGGCAACCTATCCAGGACACCTTAGAAATTGCGCCGCAACTTGAAATTTCGTGTTCAGATCGCCGCACAACGTGGTTTTTCCATGCTGGAAATTTTGATCGCGCTGGTCATCATTGCCATTGCGCTGCTAGGCACTGCAGGTTTGCAGGTCTATGCCATGCGCGTCAATCAAAGCGGGCAATTTCGCACCCAAGCGGTCTTTTTAGCTTCCGATATTGCCGAGCGTATGGAAGCGAACAAGGTTGCTGCGGTCGCGGGTCATTACGTGCAGGCATTAACGAGTGTTTCCAGCGTGGCAGCCACCGATTGCGCCACGACGGCTTGCAGTTCCGCCGATCTGGCTGGATGGGACATCAGCCAATGGGGTGTCGCCATTGCCGGTCTGCTGCCGCAGGCGACCTGGCAAATCACCCAGACCACTGCAGGCAATCCCAGTACATACAGCATCGTCATCAACTGGACAGATCGTGGCTCGAACAAAACCAGCAGAAGTGAGAATTTTTCTTATACCGCGACACGAACCGTAAGCGACTGAGTGCCATGAGAACAGGCACCAGAGAATGCGGGTTCAGTCTGATCGAGATGATGATCTCCATCACCATCGGCCTCATGATCATCGCCGCATTGGTCGGTGTGCTGGTTGGCAGCTCGCGCAGCAGTAAAACCAACGAGCGCACCTCCGAACTTCAAGGCAATGGGCGTTACGCGCTGGATTATCTCAAACGCGAACTGCGCCAAGCGGGTTATCGCGGTTACAGTTGGGCGGAGCCGAGCACCCCGACTACAACAATCGCCGTCACGAACGAATGTCTGGACGGCGGCGCGGCCAATGCTTTTGTGCAGAATATCCGTCAGGGGATTTGGGGTGCGAACGATAACAATCCCTACACTGCAAACTGCCTGCCTGCCGCCAGCCGCTTGCGCGGCGATGTGCTGGTAACCCGACGTGTGGCCAACGCACCATTGACCGGCAACACCCTCAATAACACGCTCTATTTCCGCTCCAGCTATGCTGCTGGCGAAGTCTTTCTGGGAACCGGTGCGGCAGCCCTCACCGGAGCACCCGCCATCACCGGAACGCCATTAGCTGATTTTGCATTGCAGGAACATGTTTATTACATCGGCAATGGCGGTGATAACGGCACTGACACGACAGTACCGGCACTGCGCCGCATCGCCTTGAAAGGCAGCGGTGATATTTGCAATGGCGCAACCGTTACTGCTGCGACAATGTGCGATGAGATGGTGGTGAGCGGCATTGAGCATATGCAGGTGCACTATGGAATCGCCACTACCGACCTGAACACCAGATACTACAATGCCGGTGATACACCCGATCTTACAGGTGCTTCCACCCTCTCATCGCAAAATGGATGGGATAACGTAAACTCGGTGCGCATCTGGTTGCTGGCGCGCAACGCAAAAATTGAGAACGGCTACACCAATACATCGTCTTATACGATGGGTGATATAACCTATCCGACTCAAAACGATGGATTCCGACGCCAGTTGTTCACAGCGGTTATACAACTGCGTAACTGAGGTCGAATACTTTGATCAATGAACGCGGCTCTACGCTGATTATCTGCCTGATTCTCCTGATTCCGCTGATGCTACTCGGTATAACTGCGATGAATATTTCGGATACACAATTCAAATTAGCAGGCAATCTGCAATTTGAAGATTCGGCAATGAATAATGCCGAAACCGCCATGAATACTGCGGAATTGTCGATGTCCAACGGTACCATCGCCGCAGGTGTCATTCCTGATAATGGCTTCATCACGACCTATATCAGTGCCAATGGTCCAATCACATCCGGCCTATACCCGACCAATTCCGGCATTGACCCATTTACTTTGGATTGGACTGGATCCGGCGACAACGGTAACAATTACTCCGTCCAGATAACCACCAACCAGAATTACATTATCGAGATGATGTCCACCAATAACCGCCTAGTGGGTTCAAGCCAGTCAATGGGTTCGCGCACCAGTTCGGGATGCAATCAGGTCAACACCTACCGTATCACCGCGCGCGGTACCAGTGCGCGCGGTGCTACCAAATTTATCCAATCTTTCTACAGCGTTTTAAGTTGCTGACAACCGAAAGCCGAAAATATTCATCATGTCAAAAATCAAACAAAAAATTTTCGGCTTGCTCGCCTTACTTGGCATTACTTTTGCCATAGTCAAACTGTCGCTGGCCATTACCGCGTTTACTCCCGCCAACCAGCCGACCGGTTATGTTGCCCAAGATGAGATATCCAATTACGACCTGACCTCCGGCAGTGAAACCGTATTCCGCCCAGAGTATGAAATGCAATACTACAGCGGCAATCTATATGCCTATCCTGTTGATGCGGGTGGCAATATCAATATTGCGGCGGAATGGTGGTCTGGTGGAGCGAAAGGTCATATTGACGCGCAGAATTTCGATACCGGACGATTGATTGCCACCCTGAAGGATAACGGCGACAAAATACCGTTCAGATGGAGCAACCTGTCCGCCACACAACAAGGTTATCTGACCAGTAGCACCATTCTCGATTTCTTGCGCGGCGACCGCAGCAACGAGATACCCATCATCGGCAAAACACTACGCCAACGTAACTCGGTCTTAGGTGAAATCGTGCATTCCCGCCCCTACTATGTCGCCGATGCCACCTATCCCACGATTTTTGTCGGTGCTAACGATGGCATGTTGCATGCCATCAATGCTTCAACCTCCTCAGGTGGCGCGGAGCGATGGGCGGTTATCCCCTCTATGCTGCTCAAAAAAATGAAGAATCTTTCCGTCAACCCCTATGTGCGCGACTATTTTGTGGATGGACAAATCAATATTGCCACCCTGACCAGCTCAGGCAGCAAGCGAGTGCTGGTGGGAGGGCTGGGGGGGGGAGGCAAGGGGTTGTATGCCCTGGACATCACCGGCAGTACCGGATTAACCGCAACCAATGAAGCGGACGTGGCCAGCAAAATAGTGTGGGAGATCACCCCAACCAAATTAAATTATGCCAACCCAGCCATCACGAATGCCACGATCAATCTGGGCTATACCTATGGCACACCGACCATCGCCAAGGTGCAGAATGGGTCGGCCAGTGATGCGGTCATTATCGGCAATGGTTACAACGACGGCTTGGGCGATTATGCCAACTGCACCCATGCCACGCCGAATTACACGAACTGCGGTGGCAATTACCAAGCCTACCTGTACGTGCTCGATGCCTATACCGGCCAACTGATCCGAGCGATTCAAGCCGGCACCGGCGGCACTTCCGCCAGCCCCAACGGATTATCTTCACCTGTGGGCGCAGACAGCAATGGCGACGGCGTGATTGACCTTGTTTATGCAGGTGATCTGAACGGCACCTTATGGAAATTTGACCTCTCCAGCCCTACGCCTGCAAGTTGGGTTGCCAGTGCGTTGGTGACCACTTCACCGGTGCAGCCGATCACTTCGACACCCGGTATTGCAATGCATCCGAACGGCGGCTACATGATCAACTTCGCCACCGGTGCAATGTTTACAACCGCCGATACCACCAATACCGCTGTTCATTATGCTTACGGCATCTGGGACGGCGCGCCAGCGGCCAATGCGGTCTTGCTATCGCAAACGCTGACTGAACGCTCCTACACGGTGGGCAGCACCACCCTGCGGGTGCGTAAGGTCACGTCAAATGTGCCAGATTGGACCAGCGGCGCGACGCATCACAAGGGCTGGAAGGTCGCCTTGCCTGCGGGTGAGAAAGTCGTGGGTGAAGGCAGTTATATCGAAAGCGGACGCTTTTACTTCAGCAGCCACAACCCGACGATTTCCATCACGATACCGGCGACTACGACCGTTGTGTATGGCGAGAACTGGTTGATGGAGCTTGATTATCTTTCTGGCGGCAGCAATAACCAGCCGTTCCTGGACATGAACGACGACGTGTTATTAAACAATAGCGATCGCATCAAATACATTGCGAGCGATACCCTTCCGGTAACAACCCCGGCCACGGTGATCGGCGACCCCATATTGACCACCGACGGCATTCCTGTCGGCAAGTTCCTCTCCAATGGCGTGCAGTCACAACCCATCCTGGTGCAATTACGCACCTTGAACGATACCTTGTTTAATCAAAATCCAAATGTCACCTTCCCTGCAGCCCCTATAGGTCAAGGGGTTACGGGCGGTCACTTCGACACGGATATTTATTACGGCCAGGTTTCCGCTGGCACCAAAGCGGTCGGCAGCGTAACCTTCACCTATGCCGCCCCAAATACCGCAAAGAATGTCACCGCACTCACCATAGTCGTCAACGGCGAAACGCTCTATACGGGTACTCCAGGACACAAAAAACCCAAGGATCTCGATGACTTACTCAATGGACTGTCGTCAGCTAACTATACGATCAGCAAGAATTACATCAACAATCACACCATCAAGATTTCAGCGAAGAGTGTCGGTGCGGCATACAACCAGGCCATTACCGTTACGATGTCCGTGACCGACCCTAACTCCACGCCCGTATACACAAAAGTTGACCTGTCCAACGGTGCTGACGCAGAGGGGGGTGATAACTGCACAACTTATTGCAGAATGAAGTCGCACATTCACCAGTATGACGATCGGTATGACGTCACCGGGCTGAACATGCTCAATGCCAGTAACGCCGCAGACAATCTTTCCAATGCGATCCCCTCTGTCGCAACCAGTTTCAAGGTGCTCGCGCAGAATCAGTATCTGAGCCCAGCGGCAAAATTACATATTGGCGATGCCAGCTATTTGTATAACGTGGATGCGGGCTACATCACTCTCAAGGAGTACACGACATCCGCCACACTCGATCTGGCTTCACTGCCAACCTATACCCGAGCCAATATTGGCAGCCTCGCCATCAACCTGCCGATCGATGCGTTGACTTCCAAAGACTGGTATGGCAACGGGGATGTGCGTTCCGGTTTGCACCCCACCTCCGCCTATTGCGTCATGACCAGCAGCGGATCGAATGATGGCAACATGTACCGACCGGTGATCCCGCCTGTCAATGGGGTGGACGGACCGGGAATCAATGGCTGGTCGGCTTCAACCACGCCCGCAACCGCTACGGGCGTTCGCTTCAATGGCGCATTGGTAATCCAGGTAATCCGAGCCAACACGCCGAATTCCGCCATTGAACAGAGCGCGCCGGGTCGTCCGGAATACGGCTGGCGGGTGAAGTCTTCGAATTATGTCACCTACGTGTTGGCGGAATACGCCATCTACTGGCACCATCCAAACAACCTATGCTATGGCGTAACTGGATGGACAAAATCACCAGGGGCCGATAACGGCAGCAGTAGTTCCTACACACCCGCGACAGGCTCCACCGACCCGAAGATCGGCAGCCTGGGATCGGGTGGAACAGTGACCTCAAGCACGACGACGGTCGTTGGGAACGTAACGACCATCACAATCCATTACAGCGATAGCACAAAAATCATCATTCAGAAAACCGCCAACAGCACGGGTTCATTGACCGTGGTGACCACCCAATATTCAGCAGCGGGAACTGTGACCGGAACCACGACGGAAATCATCGCCAATGCCGCCGGCTCGATTAAAGCGGGTGGCAATGAGCGTGGCCTGCAAGCCCGCACCGGACGGATTTCATGGCATGAACTGATCAGATGAAAGCCTATCGTAACAACGGCTTCAGCCTGATTGAGTTAATGATCGTTGTGGTGATCATGGGCATACTCGCCGTCATCGCTCTGCCAAGCTACCAAAGTTATGTCGTCAAAGGCTCACGCGTAGCGGCGCAGGTCGAGTTGCTGGAACTCGCCAGTTTGCAGGAAAAGATTTACCTCAATTCCAATGCTTATACCGCCAACGTAACCACTGCCTACAATGGCACCTCGGCGGGGGGTCTTGGCAAAACAACCGGTTTAACATCGGACGGCAAATACACCGTCACCATTGTTGCTCCCGGTCAAATCCACACCATCACCGCCACCCCTGTCACGGGCGGAAAACAGGCAGGCAACGGATGTCTTACCCTTCAAGAGAATGATCTGCGGCAGTGGCATGAAAATAACGATGCGTGCAATTCTGTCTCGCCAGTACCCTGGTAACTCGCATGGTCACGAAGTCCACCCCTGTCACATGAAATCCGTCAAATGCGATTAAACACCCGCCCCCCTTCGGCTCCCAATCGCCAACGTCGCTGGCGCGACCCTCCCTCTCGGGGGGTTCTTATCAGCTCGCTACGCTCGTTTGATACGGGGTACTTCGAACTGTTTTTTTCATGTTGTCTGGTTATTTCACGTTAACGGGCATGGCGAATCGCCACCCCGCATCATGAAACATGCCCCATTGACCCCCATCCCCACCCCAACCCTCCCCTCAAGGGGAGGGAGAGATGCTCCTCCCCCTTCAAGGGGATGGAGAGATGCTCCTCCCCCTTCAAGGGGGAGGCTGGGTGGGGGATGGGGAATGTGTTTCACGTTAAACCGGTTGCTGGGGCGGTCGTGGCTTCCTCGGAGGCCGACGATCACCGCCACCACCGCCGCCACCGCTGGTACTACCGCCACTTCCTCCTCGATCACCGCCCCCTCTGGAGCGTTGGGGTCTTTTGCTGGAGGAAGGGGGACGGTCACCGCCGTGCGGTGAGCCATGAGGGGAATTCGGAGACAGGCGATTTCCCGGTGCCATTTGTATTTCGAGTTCGTTGATCTCGTCCCACTGCGCATCCGAACGATCTCGTTCAGAAACACGAAGAAGTTCACGCAACCGATTCCGTGGATCAACGACGGGAACCGGTGCGTGAACAGGAGGAGGCGGAGCGTCTTGCGGTGGCGTATCCAATGTCATTTATTTCTTCTTCGCAGCTACTTTCTTTACAGCGGGTGCTGCCGCTGCTTTCTTTCCAGAGACAGCGGTCTTAAAGCCAGTACCCGCAGAGAAACGGGGGACCGTGGTTGCGGCGATCTGGAGTTTTTCGCCAGTCTTCGGGTTAACGCCCGTGCGTGCGGCACGTTTGGAGGACTTGAAGGTGCCAAACCCTACGAGGGTCACGGTATCACCTTTGGAAACTGCTTTAACGATGGCGGCCATCGTAGCGGACAGTGCTTTCTCGGCGGCTGTTTTTGTAACGGCAGCTTCCTTCGCAATGGCATCGACCAGCTCGGATTTATTCATGTTGTTAAACCTCCCACGGTTGAAAAAAAGGTTGTTGTCAGGTAATGGTTACAGCGCGAAGGATTCTACTACCAAGAAATGTTATTCCGGCGGGCTTGCAAGAAGAAAATTTTGTAACTACTCAGGTCGGCGTCAATCTCCCTCCCCTTCAAGGGGAGGGCTGGGGTGGGGATGGGGTTCTACGCGGAATTCTTCCCCCCATCCCCCTCCCAGCCTCCCCCTTGAAGGGGGAGGAGTAAGAGGCTCCGACTTGTGTGCATACGTTAGCCCTTGAAGGGGGAGGAGATCTGTGTTCCGACCGGACCTGAGTGGTTACAAAGTTTTAATGATGATGCCCTAGTTCCGCGCTGGTTGCTTGGGTTGCGGGGGATGCTGCTTTCTGGGTGGCCAGCGGGGTGAACCGTGCTTGTTCTGCAGGTTTGCCTGCGATCACGAGGGAGGTGACCACTTTCATATCGGGAGTGGCCGCGTATTTTCCGATACCTTTCAAGCGGTTATCGCCATCAGGTGTCAGCGTAAGCGTGGTTTTTGATTTTCCGGAAAGAATCGTCGCCGTGCCACTAGCCCCCGTGGTGGATATCTTGGTGCCTGCGTGATCGGTCACGAAGACGACGACGTCCTGACCATTTTTCGCCAAAAGTTCAAAATGATAAAGGCCTGCCATGCGCATCTGCCCACCGTTGGGTGTCTTTTGAGTATCCAAATATTCGTCGGTATGCGCTAATGCGGCCGTGTTGGCAACGGTGTTAGCAAGTAAAGCAAGGGTGATCAACAGCAGTTTCATGGTGCGTCTCCTAGGTGGGTGGATTAAAAATTTTCGTGACTGCGAGTGGCCAACAGCCGGGCAAGAGGTTTTTCACCCCACAGCCAGAACATCAGCGGGGTGAGCAAGGTGTCGAGCAACGTAGAACTGACCAGACCACCGAAAATCACCACGGCGACCGGATGCAGTATTTCTTTGCCCGGCGCATCGGATGAGAGCAGTAGCGGCAGCAGGGCGGCGGCGGCGACTAATGCAGTCATCAGCACAGGGGTGAGCCGTTCCAGCGAGCCGCGCACAATCAGGGTCTGTCCAAACTTTTCGCCTTCAAAGGCGCATAGGTTGATGTAGTGACTGATTTTTAGAATGCCGTTACGCGTGGCAATGCCGGTTAAGGTGATGAATCCCACCAAAGTGGCCACAGAGAGCGTTTGACCGGAAATCCACAGGGCGATAACGCTTCCCACGAGTGCTAACGGAATGTTGCCCATGATAATGGCGGCTAAGACCGCCGAGTGGTATCGGCTGTAGAGCACCATAAAAATCATGGTGAGCGAGACGAGGGCTAACAGGGCAATGAGGTTGGTGGCTTGTTCTTGCGCTAAAAACTGCCCTTCCAGCATCGTGAAGTAGCCTTCTGGTAATGGTTTTGCGGCCAGTTCGGCACGAATGTCGGCGATAACCTTCGACATATCACGTCCATCGCTATTGGCGGATATAAGAATGCGACGGCGAGTATTTTCATGGTTGATCTGGTTGGGGCCGTCTGTCTCATCCAGGTGAGCAATCTTCGACAATGGCACAAAACCGCCCGGCGTTTCGATCAGCAAATTCGCCAGTGCTTGAGGTTGACGTGCCGTTTCTGGCAGTCGCACGATAAGATCAAAACGACGTGAACCGGCCTCTCCGCCTTCAACGATCTGGGTGACGCGCTCTCCTTCAACCATCTGTTCTAGGCTGCGTAACAGGTTGCCAGGGGTTACTCCATATTGGGCGGCTCGTTCGTAATCGAGGCGAATTTTCAGTTGGGGGATGAGCACCTGTTTTTCGATTTGCAGATCGGTGACCCCGGGGATTTTCGCCAACCGCTCTCGCAGGTCGGCGGCTTGACTGCGCAGCGTGCCCAAATCATCCCCAAAAATTTTCAGGGCAATTTGCGCACGCACACCGGAGAGCAGATGATCGAGCCGATGTGAAATCGGTTGTCCTACGCTAACGGCCACGGGAAGTGTGGCTAATCGGGTGCGAATATCGCTGATAACCGTGGCACGCTCACGCTCGTGATCGGGTTTCAGGTCGATTTCCAACTCGGTGGTATGCACGCCCTCGGCATGTTCATCGAGTTCGGCGCGTCCGGTACGACGGCCTACCTGCATGACTTCAGGCACCTGCATCACCAGTTGTTCGGCCAGGGTGCCGATGCGATTGGATTCGGTCAGTGAAACGCCAGGATTTAATAGGACAGTGACCGTTAGCGTACCTTCGTTGAAGGCCGGCAGAAAAGAACGGGGGAAAAACGGCAAACTTGCCGTCACCAGTAACACCGCAATCAACGCTCCCATTAACAGTGCTCTGGCGTGAGCAAATGACCAGTGCAGCAGACGGGCATCCTGTTGTTTAAACCAGACAACCAACGGGCTATCGCCGACATGTAAATGCTTCATGTGAGGCAACAGGTAATAGCAAAGAACGGGAGTAACGGTGACAGCCACCCCCATGCTCGCCAGAATAGAAACGACATACGCGATGCCCAGTGGCGTAAACAACCGCCCTTCGATACCGGGCAACGCGAACAGGGGCACAAACACCAGCACGACGATGAAGGTCGCCACCACCACGCCCGTGCGCACTTCACGAGAGGCCGCCGCAATCACTTCCAGCACCGGTTTCGGTGGGTTGGTTTGACGGTTTTCTTTAAGGCGACGCAACACATTTTCGACATCAACCACGGCATCATCCACCAATTCGCCGATAGCAATCGCCAAGCCGCCTAGGGTCATGGTGTTGATCGACAAACCGAAATAATGAAACACTAGGGCGGTGACCAATAGCGACAGTGGAATGGCGACCAATGAAATGGCCGTGGTACGCACGTTGAGCAGGAACATGAAAAGAATCACGGCCACCGCAATCGCCCCATCGCGCAGGGCGATTTTGATATTGTCGATGGAATGCTCGATGAAGTTGGCTTGTTTGAAGAGGAAGACGGGAGATTCGATCCCCGCGGGCAGGTTTTTACTTAATTCTGCCACCGCTTTTTCCACCTCGCGTGTCAGCGTCACACTATCGGCGGCGGGTTGTTTTTGTACCGCAAGGATCACGGCAGGTTGGCCGAGATAACCGCTGTCGCCGCGCTTGGAGGCGGGGGCTAGCTTCACATCGGCCAGTTGTTTAAGCAGGATGGGTTGGCCGTTTTTCACCGTCACCACCAAGTTTTGCAAATCTTCGATACGTGCGCTGCGGCCGATATGACGAATCAAATATTCCTTGCCCTGTGCTTCAAGAAATCCGCCGCTGGTATTGGATCCAAAGCCTTTGAGGGCGGCATCCAATTTTTCACGTTCGATACCGAGTGCCTGCAACTGGGCAGGGTTTAATTCAACGCGATATTGCCGAACTTCCCCGCCCATGGGGATCACTTGCGCTACGCCCGGAATGGTTAAGAGACGGGGGCGCATCACCCAGTCGGCAAATTCGCGTGTTTGCATCGGACGGGCTTTGTTTGGATCAGCCGGAATGGCAATCAATAAAATTTCACCCATCAGCGATGAGATCGGCCCCATCTGGGGCAGCACCCCCTCCGGCAACTGTTCTCGCACCAGATTAAGCCGTTCGGTAACCATCTGACGATTACGATAAATATCAGAACCCCATTCGAATTCGATGTACACAATCGACAAACCGACACCGGATACCGAACGAATTCGCGTGACCCCTGGCATACCGTTCATGCTGGATTCAATGGGGAAACTCACGAGCTGTTCGACTTCCTCAGGAGCCATGCCACCCGCTTCAGTCATCAAAGTCACCGTGGCCTTGTTAAGGTCAGGTAGCACATCAATGGGCATTTTGTGCAGTGTCAGCGCACCGTAGATCATCAGCAGCAAGGCCGTGCCAAGAACGAGGAGTCTTTGTTTGAGGCTGAATTGAATAATGAAATCAAACATGGCAAAACGTTACCTAATCTGGGAAAGCAGAGAGGCACCTTCTGTCACCACGCGTTCACCATCACGCAGGCCCTCAAGAATCGCCACGTTGGCCGCATCCAACGATTGAACGCGCACTTTACGGGCCACAAAGCGTTCCGCTTCGGTATGTACCCAAAGAATCTCTTCACCACTACGACCGGTCAATGCAGAACGCGCCACCGCAGCACCTCGTATCCCGCGTGCGGTGCGCAGCATGACTTTTACGGGTTGCCCCACCGCGATGGCCGCCGTTCCTGTGGTGATGCGAAATAACAAGGGGAGTGCCTGTTCGCGTAACTGCTGACCGCCTCCGATAAATTTCAGGTCCAGCGCGATGCCATCCGTTGTCAACGCACTGGCCGCAACGATGGAGGAAGCCAGACTGGCCTCATAGGCTAATGCTTCCACAGCAAGATGGGCAGGGTCGATAATCTCGAACAGGATTTCCTTGGCTTCAACCACTTGTCCGGCCACGACGTTGCTAGCACCAATCACGCCGGAAACGGGAGCCACCAAAGGTTCCGCTGTATTCACACTGGCACTGACGAACCCCCGACGCTTTTGCAAAGCGGCATAGTCGATGTGGGCAGACTCAATTTCTTTTTGCGGTACGATTCCTTCGAGCTGGTCAAAACGTTTCAGCTTGGCAGCCGCAATAGCAATTTGTGCCTCCAACTCGGCAAGCTGTGCCTGCTGATTACCGCGTTCAATCGCAGTTCCAATCGGACGCAAATAAGCCAGCACTTCGCCTCGGCGCACTTTGCGGCCGGGCAGAGGCATTCCTTTAGAACCTGGCAATACACTACCGGAATGCGTGGCTTGAACGCGACCCCCGGTATCGGGGTTGGGGATCACCTTGCCGTTTAACTCGACAACAGCATTCAAATCCCCCAGTTGCACAGGTTGAGTGCGAATGGCTAATTGACGTTGCACCGATTTGGGTACGAAGAGACTGCCATCCACCAAACGTTGTGCGGCATGATGGACGGTCAAGAGGGTTGCGACCGGGGCCGGCGATTTTTTATCGTCTTTACTGTGATCCTCATCACCGTGGGCGAAGGCAACCGTGCATAAGAACATGAGAGTCGTGGGGATGATGCGATGTCTCATACGATTCTCCCTGTGCGGCGACGCATCATTGCAATCAGTACCAGTACGCCAACCGCAATCATCGCCGCCCATCCCCATCCCCATCCCCACCAAAATTGCCAACCGTGGCTATGTTCGCTATCAGAAGGCGGTGATGGCAAAACGATGGAGAGCAGATCGGCACGATCGACTGTTTCGATTGCTATCGTGAGAGGGCCTGTGGCGAGAGATGAGGCATCCATCCTATAAACGCCGGGGGATAATTCGGTGGCCATTCCTTTTAAACCGCCCCCTTCAATTTCTATTTTTGCACCGACAACCGGTTGGTTGCTAGAGAATTGATCCAGATAAAGCACCCATTGCTGGCCGTCGAGTGCCATGACTACTTCAAACTCTTCCGAAACCGCCGTTATACGGGGGGCGGCAACCGGAACAGGGATCGGTGCGGGGGGGGGGTCCGTTGCATGGCTGTGCCCATCGCTGGCATCGCCTCCGGCCCATGCAGAGAAGGATAGAAAGGCGACTAAAACCAATACGGATTTCACGGCAACACTCCCAAGGATTGATTCAAGCGCGAAATAGCTGCGGCACGCGCAATCGTCTGACGCTCATAAAAGCTCTCCGCATCGTACGCGGAGGCACGAAGTCGTAAAAGTGTCGCCAGATCGGTCTCACCGAGTGCAAAGGCTTTTTCGGTCAAACGCAAATTGTCGGCTAACAAAACACGCCGTTCATTCGCGGTCGTCCATTGCTGTTCCGTTGCCTCTAGCTTACGACGAGCGCGTTCGATGTCCAGTGAGACTCGGGTTTCGGTGCGGCGCAGGTCGGCATCCGCTTGATCCGCTTCAATCTGGGCTGACGATGTATGGTTGCGCACCTTCGCCCCTGAAGAGAACGGGAAAGTCAGCTTGAGGCCGATGTTATTGCCATAGGATTCTGCAAAATTCCCACGTTCACGTACTACGCGCAAAGCCAATTCTGGGGCGGCGCGACTTGTTTCTTCGGCCACCTTGACCCGAGCACGGGCACTTCTGGCGGTTGCGGCGGCGGCGATAAGTTGTGGATGGTGAGCGACTAGGGATTCACTGTCCTGGTGGGCATGGGGATGGGTATGAGTGCAAGCACTTTCTTTCGCTGTTTCTTCGTTTAACGTAATCGGCGGTGCACGACCCGTTAATAAACGAAGCTCCTGTTCGGCCTGTAACAAAGCCGCTTTGGTTTCGATCAGTTCCGCTTCGGCGGCCAGCCGTTCACTTTGTGCCAGATTGGCGTCAATGCGCGAGAGTTCGCCGACTTTAAAACGCTTGGCACTATCGGCATCGAGCGCACGGGCTGTCGTTAATCTGCGTTCTGCCAATGCCTTGACGGAACGAGCCAACGCCAGTGTCCACCAAGCCCCGCGGACTTCACCGGCCAGTTCCAGTTGGGTGGCGACGCGCAACGTGGCGGCCACTCCCATGCGACTTGTGGCGGCGACTGTGTGAGCATTTTTTTGTCCCGGCAACCACAACGGCATTGCCAATTCGACTTCATATTCTTGCTTGCCGAGATTCTTCCCCTGCCGGTCATTGAGATTACCAACGGACAGACGGGCGGGTTCCGGTGTCAACGCGTCGGCCATTTTTTTGGCCGCATGCGCTTCGGCTTCACGGGCATCCAGCGTAGCGGCTTGCGGATGCAATTTCCAAGCATGATCCAACGCAACACCCAGCGCACTAGGTTGTTGTGCCTGCGCAGCGGGGATCCAAAATAAAAACAAGAGCAGAGGGAGGATGGGTTTCATGGGGTGGGATGCTAATACCGTATTCCCGACAACAACCTGACGCGAAGATTACATTTTTGTCATACATTGAATTGGTTAGTTGAAATTAATGGCTCTATGCGGTTTGTAGTGGGTGACATGCCATATCGCTGACATGACAGTCTCCCTCCCCTTCAAGGGGAGGACATGACAGTCTCCCTC
>JAUYFZ010000182.1 GCA_030689585.1 Rhodocyclaceae bacterium
ACGTGACAAGTGCCTACAAACGGCAGGATTCAGGGTATTGAGATTTTGGAACAACGACGTGCTGCAAAATATCGATACGGTAGTTGAGGCGATCTGGATTGCTTTGCAAAAGGAATCTATCCCCCATCCCCTCCCCAACCCACCCCATGTAGGGGAGGGAGACAGGTAGTGCCCTCCCCATCAATGGGAGGGAGATTGGTGCTGCCCTCCCCTTGAAGGGGAGGGAGACTGTCATGTCAGCGATATGGCATGTCACCCACTACAAACCGCATAGAGCCTTTCACGCTAACTTTTCGACCATGACCTACCTCGCCACTCATAAACCCGTCACGTTGCCAGAACTTATCCGCATGAAGCACGACGGTGAAAAAATTGCCATGTTGACTGGTTACGACGCGAGTTTCGCTGCGCTGGAAGATCGATGTGGCGTGGATGTGATTCTCGTGGGAGATTCGCTAGGTAACGTGATTCAGGGCAAGACTTCAACCTTGCCGGTGACGATGAAGCAGATGGTTTATCACACGGAATGCGTGGCGCCCCACGTGGCCCGTGCGATGGTGATTGCGGATATGCCCTTTGGCAGTTATCAGGAATCGAAAGAGCAAGCCTTCCGAAACGCGTGCCGTTTGCTGGCCGTCGGGGCTGAAATGGTCAAGATCGAAGGCGGTGCAGTGATGGCAGAAACCGTGCAATTCTTAGTCGACCGGGGCGTGCCGGTCTGTGCGCACGTCGGCCTGACTCCTCAATCGGTTCATGCCATTGGAGGGTATCGCGTGCAGGGACGCGACGAAGCCTCGGCCACTCGCTTACAAAACGATGCCTTGGCACTCGAACAATCCGGTGCCGCCTTGATCGTGTTAGAAATGGTCCCCACCCTGCTGGCCACCGAAATCACGCAAACGCTCAAGCGTTGCGCCACCATCGGCATTGGAGCCGGGCCGGGATGCGATGGTCAGGTGCTGGTGTTGCACGACATGCTAGGCGTTTATCCCGGGAAAAAGGGACGCTTCGTCAAGGATTTCATGGTTGAAGCCCACAGCATTGACGGGGCCGTTAACCTCTATGTGCAAGCAGTCAAGGACGGCAGTTATCCCGCACCGGAACACGGTTACTGATGCGAGTTATTGACACCATTGCCGGTGCACGAACGGCTCTTCAAAAACGCACGGGGTCTATTGCGCTGGTTCCCACCATGGGCAATCTGCATGAAGGTCACATCGCCTTGATGGAACAGGCTCATCACTACGGACAGACGGTTGTCGCCAGCATTTTCGTCAACCGCCTTCAATTTCGCCCGGGTGAAGATTTCGAAAAATATCCCCGCACCTTTGCCGCCGATGGTGAAAAACTGGAAACAGCAGGCGTAGATTTTCTGTTTGCTCCCCACGAAACAGAGATGTATCCAACACCGCAGGGCTGTTATATAGAACCTCCCCCGGAACTAACCCACCTTCTCGAAGGCGAATATCGCCCTGGCCATTTCAGAGGGGTTGCCACGGTCGTAATGAAGTTGTTTCAGATTATCCAACCCCAGATCGCCCTGTTCGGCAAAAAGGATTGGCAACAACTGGCCGTCATTCGCGAGATGGTCGCCACACTGAACCTGCCGATCGAGATCATTGCCGGGGAAACCGTGCGCGCACCCGACGGACTGGCCCTGTCTTCGCGCAACGGGTATTTGTCATCGGCAGAACGGGCCGAAGCTCCCCGGTTACATCAAGTGCTTATGGCCCTGTCACACGCCTATCGCAGTGCCCCCACAAATCGGGCCACTCTGGAATCCGACGCACTCGCAGAACTATCACACCACGGTTGGATGCCGGACTATGTTGTGATTCGAGACAAGATTCGTCTACAATCGCCCCCAAACCGGCCCGAAGAAGGCATCGTTCTAGCGGCTGCAAAATTAGGCACGACCCGACTCATCGACAACCTGGAAATCTGATTCTATCCATGCAACGCACCATGCTCAAATCCAAGCTGCACCGCGTCACCGTGACGCACGCCGAACTTCATTACGAGGGTTCCTGCGCCATTGATGAAAATCTGCTCGATGCGGCTGATATTCGCGAATATCAGCAGATCGAAATCTGGAACATTCACAATGGGGAACGTTTCACCACCTACGCCATTCGTGCGGCGCGGGGTTCGGGCATCATCTCGGTCAATGGCTCCGCCGCCCGTAAAGTCTCCATCGGCGATTTGCTCATCATCGCGACCTTCGCGCAATATGCTGAAACCGAGCTGCCTCAATATGCCCCCGACCTCGTCTATGTGGATGCAGACAATCGCATCACGCATCGTAGTCAAAAAATACCGCCGCAAGGGGCCTAAATGCCCGTCAATTACACCACCCCCGCACCAGAGCAACTGGCTCCTATCGCCGGTGTCAGGCTCGGTATCGCTGAAGCAGGGATTCGCAAGATCCTTCGTCGAGATTTAACGCTGATCGCATTAGCACCCGGGGCCACGGTGGCCGGTGTGTTTACACAGAATCGCTTTTGTGCCGCCCCTGTACACATCTGCCGCGAACATCTGAAATGCGGCGATATTCGTGCACTCATCATCAACACCGGGGTTGCCAATGCAGGCACGGGCGAACAAGGCATGGAAACGGCCCGTCAAACCTGTGCGGCGGTCGCTCGTTTGATGGACATTCGTGCCGATCAGGTGCTGCCGTTTTCCACCGGCGTGATTTTGGAACCGTTGCCGGTAGAACGCCTCAAAGCCGGATTGCCCGCCTGCAAAACAGCCCTCAAAATTGATGGCTGGCATGAAGCGGCCCACGCCATTATGACCACCGATACGGTCGCCAAGGCCGCCTCGAGAACGCTGACCCTGGACGGGAAAACCATCACCATCACCGGCATCAGCAAGGGTGCCGGCATGATCCGGCCCAACATGGCCACCATGCTGGGGTTTATGGCCACCGATGCCTATGTCGCCCAACCGATGCTGGAACGCCTGGTCAAAGCCGCCGCCGATGAATC
>JAUYFZ010000183.1 GCA_030689585.1 Rhodocyclaceae bacterium
ATTTACTTGAATCACACTTTCCCCATCCCCCTCCCAACCTCCCCCTTGAAGGGGGAGGAGCTTCTGCCTTCGACTTATGGGTAATGGAATGGCTCAAGGGTGTTCATCCCGCTTAGCCTTTATACTTCACGCATCATGTCAAACACTATTTGGTCAGGCCGTTTTTCCGAACCCGTTTCCGATCTCGTCAAACGTTATACCGCATCGGTTTCTTTTGATCGACGACTGGCTTCCCAGGATATTCGAGGCTCACTTGCTCACGCGCAGATGCTAGTCAGGCAGGGCATCATCCAGCCGGTTGATCTGGCCGCCATTGAGCGTGGGTTGGCTCAAATCGCAGGCGAAATTGAACGGGGGGAATTTGAGTGGAGTTTGGAGGCCGAAGATGTGCATCTTAATATCGAACGTCGTTTGACCGCTTTAATCGGCGATGCGGGCAAGCGGCTTCATACGGGCCGTTCGCGCAATGACCAGGTGGCGACCGACATCCGTTTATGGCTGCGCGATACCCTCGACACGATGGACGGTCTGCTACAGAATTTTCAGAAGGCACTGCTTGAACTGGCGGAAGCCCATGCAGACACCCCGCTTCCCGGTTTTACGCATTTGCAGGTGGCGCAACCGGTTACGTTCGGACATCACCTGCTGGCCTATTTTGAAATGCTGCGTCGCGACAGGGAACGTTTTAAAGATTGTCGTCGTCGGGTCAATCGTCTGCCGTTAGGTGCGGCCGCCTTGGCGGGAACGACGTTCCCTATCGACCGTGAATGGGTGGCGCAAGCACTGGAATTTGAGGGCGTTTGCGAAAATTCGCTGGATGCCGTTTCCGACCGTGATTTCGCGATTGAATTTTGCGCCGCTGCCTCGCTGGTCATGGTGCACGTTTCTCGTTTTTCAGAGGAGTTGATTCTCTGGATGAACCCTCGTGTGGGGTTCATCGACTTGGCGGATCGTTTTTGCACGGGTTCCTCCATCATGCCGCAGAAGAAGAACCCGGATGTGCCGGAGCTGGCCCGTGGCAAAACAGGGCGCGTCGTGGGGCATCTGATGGGTTTGTTAACCCTGATGAAGGCTCAACCCTTGGCCTACAACAAGGACAATCAGGAAGACAAGGAACCCCTGTTCGATACGGCGGATACGCTCATCGACACCTTGCGCATCTTTGCGGATTTGGTGCCGGGCATCCGCGTAAAGCCGGAGGCCATGGCGGCTGCCTTGCGTCAAGGGTATGCCACCGCCACTGATCTGGCGGATTATCTCGTCAAATGTGGCCTTCCCTTCCGGGATGCCCACGAAGCTGTGGCGCGGGCGGTGCGTGCGGCGGAATTGAAAGGATGCGATTTACCGGATTTATCCCTAGCCGAACTGCAAGCGTTTTCTCCTTTGATTGAAGAAGATGTCTTTGCCGTGCTCACCGTCGCCGGATCGCTGGCCGCTCGTGACCATATCGGCGGCACGGCCCCCGAACAGGTGCGTGCGGCGATTGCCCGTGCCCGAACCTATCTGTCTCAATGAAATCTCTTCATCTGTTTGCATTGGGTCTTAACCATCATACCGCCCCGCTGGCGGTGCGGGAGCAAGTAGCTTTTGATCCTTTGCGGCTTCCTCAGGCACTCACTGATCTTTTGCGGGCGAAGCCCGTGCGTGAGGCGGCGATTCTTTCCACCTGCAATCGCACGGAAGTTTATTTTGCGGCGGAACGGCCCGAAGCGGCCGCTGAATGGCTGGCTGAATATCACGCTCTGCCTCACCAGAAAATCCATCCCTACCTGTACACCCATCCCCAAAAAGAAGCGGTGCGGCACATGTTCCGTGTGGCTTCGGGGCTGGATTCGATGGTGTTGGGTGAACCGCAAATTCTGGGGCAAATGAAACAGGCCGCACGCACGGCAGAAGAGGCAGGCACGCTGGGCACGTTGCTGTCAAAACTTTTTCAACGCACGTTTTCCGTGGCCAAGGAAGTGCGCTCGACGACGGCCATCGGGGCCAATACTGTTTCCATGGCGGCCGCTTCGGTGCGCTTGTCGGCCCGTATTTTTGACCAGATGACCGATCAACGGGTGCTCTTCATTGGAGCCGGCGAGATGATCGAATTGTGCGCGGCGCATTTTGCCGCTGAAAAACCGGCGCAGTTGACCATTGCCAATCGAACCTTTCACCGAGCCGAAGCCCTGGCGACCCGTTTCGGGGGAGATGCGATTCCACTGGACGAAGTGGGAGATCGTCTGGCCCACTATGACATTGTGATTGCGTGTACCGCCAGCGCGTTACCGATCATCGGGTTGGGGATGGTCGAACGAGCACTCAAAGCGCGCAAGCATCGCCCCATGGTGATGGTGGATTTGGCCGTCCCCAGGGACATCGAAACGGAAGTCAGCGAGTTGGACGATGTGTTTCTCTACACCCTGGACGACCTAGGGCGCGTGGTTGAACAGGGGATGGAATCGCGGCAGGCTGCCGTGGTGGAAGCCGAAGTCATCATCGAATCACAGGTGACCAATTTCCTGCAATGGGCCGATTCGCGCGAAGTGGTGCCCACCATCCGCGCCTTACGCGATACGGCAGAACGTACTCGCCGTCACGAAGTCGATCACGCCCTCAAGATGCTCTCTCGTGGCGTTAATCCTCAAGAAGTGATCGACACTCTTTCCAGGGGCATCACCAACAAATTGACCCACGGGCCGACCGCTGCCTTGAATCAAGCCGAAGGCGATGAACGCGATGAACTGGCGAAGTGGGTTTCGCGTATTTATAGGCTGTGAATCGGGTGATGAATCCTCGACTACGCACCAAACTTGAAAACCTCTCTGACCGGAGCAATGAACTTGAAGCACGGCTAGGGGCAGAGGATGCCACACGCGACATGACGCTCTGGCGCAAACTCACCTTGGAACACGCTGAAATTGGCACGGTAGTGGCCTTGTATCCGGCGTGGTGTCAGTTTGAAAAAGACAGTGCGAACGCCCATGAACTACTCTCCGATCCAGAGTAGAAAGAAC
>JAUYFZ010000190.1 GCA_030689585.1 Rhodocyclaceae bacterium
ATGCGCAATCTCGATCTCGACCTGCTGACCCGCGCTTTTTCCTTCGGCAACATGCAGGGGCGCATCGACGTCTCGGTGGCCGGGCTGGAACTGTCGAACTGGCGTCCGGCGCGGTTCGATGCCAAGGTGGCAAGCAGCCCCGGAAACTATCCGAAGAAGATCAGTCAGAGCGCGGTGCAGAACATTTCGGCTCTGGGCGGCGCCGGGGCAGCCGCCGCGATACAGCGCAGTTTCCTGCGCTTTTTCGAGCAGTTCGGTTACGACCGGATCGGCCTTTCCTGCGTGCTGCGCAACGGGGTCTGCCTGATGGACGGCGTCGAGCCGGCGCCGCATGGCTACGTCATCGTGAAGGGCGGCGGCATACCGGCGATCAGCGTAATCGGTTACAATCGCCAGGTGAGCTGGGACGAGTTACTGGAGCGGTTGAAGCGGGTGACCCAGAAGAATGTGAAGCCGGTTATCCAGTAAAGAAGCAAAGGAGATTTAATGAAAACATTACCCATGGCTAAAACGAAACTCGCGAAGCGAGACTTCGTCCCTCTCTCCCTCTGGGAGAGAGCTAGGAGTGAGGGAAACGGTCATAGCGAATCGCTGCTTCATTATTGGGGACAGCGGATCGCTATGACTGTTTTGGCCGTGTTGCTGGCGGCAACGGTTTCGGCGTGCGTCACCATCAACATCTACTTTCCCGCGGCGGCAGCGGAAAAAGCCGCCGACAAGATCATCGACGAGGTGTGGCAGCTGAAGAAGCAGGGCGACGCACCGGCGCCGGCCAAACCGGACGAACAGAAATAGGGGATCACAATGCATAGCCAGATTCTTCGTTTGTGGATGCTCGTTGCCCTGCTGTGGATGCCTTTGCTGGCGTTTGCCGCGGCCGACCTGGAAATCAACACGCCTGCCATCAGCAGCCTGAAAACGGCCATGCAGCAGCGCCATGGGCAGCTTGCAGGCCACTTTGCCAGCGGCGCGGTCGGTCTGACGCGCGACGGCCTGGTTGCGGTGCGCGACGCTGCCCTGGTGCCGCTGGCGCAGCGGCAGGCAGTGAATGGGCTGGTCGCGGCGGAGAACCAGGATCGCCAGGCCCTGTACCGCGAGATTGCACGCGCCAACGGCCATCCGGAATGGGAGGAGGAAATTCATTCCACTTTCGCCCAGCGCTGGGTGCAGAAGGCCGCGCCGGGATGGTGGCATCAGAACCATAGCGGGGCATGGGTGCGCAAATAGTGACACCCGTTCTGGTATTCGATATCGAGACAGTCCCCGACATCGAGGGCCTGCGCAAGCTCAACGGGCTCGGGGACGAAATCGACCCGGCCCAGGTGGCGGAGATGGCCTTCCACCAACGCCGCCAGGTAACCGGCAGCGATTTCCTGCAACTGCACGTGCAGCGCGTGGTGGCGATTTCCTGCGCCCTGCGCGAGCGCGACAGCTTTCGCATCTGGTCGCTGGGCAGCCCCGAGGACGACGAGGCCGAGCTGATCCGCCGCTTCTTCGAGGGCATCGAGAAATACACGCCGCAGATCGTGTCCTGGAACGGCGGCGGTTTCGACCTGCCGGTGCTGCACTACCGCGCCATGATCCACGGCATCCAGGCGCCGCGCTACTGGGACATGGGCGAGGACGACCGCGAATTCAAGTGGAACAACTACATCAGCCGTTACCATAGCCGCCACCTCGACCTGATGGACCTGCTTGCACTCTATCAGCCGCGCGCCAACGCGCCGCTGGACCAGATCGCGCAACTCGTCGGCCTGCCCGGCAAGCTCGGCATGGACGGCTCGAAAGTTTGGGATGCGTTCCAGAACGGCGAGATCGACGGCATCCGCAATTATTGCGAAACCGACGTCGCCAATACATACCTGGTTTACCTGCGTTTTCAGCTGATGCGCGGTGCGTTGACGCGCGAGGCTTATCAGTCCGAGTGCGATCTGGTGCGAGCTACCTTGAGCAAGTCCGATGCGCCGCACTGGCAGGAATTCCTGGCTTTGTGGAAGTAAACACCATATGAGGTAGTTGCAAATTAACGCAATATGGAGCCCATTTAAGACAATGAAGCAAATATCTGTAGATCATGCGGCGAAAATTGTCGGTGTCTCATCGGCCACAATGAGAAATTGGGCAAAAGCTGGGCATATAGCACCTGCGAAAATAAGACCTCTCTCCTTCTCGGAAATGGAAGTGTTTCGCCTTAAAAATCAACTTAGCGCCGGCTCATTGCAGAAGCTGAAAACACGAGCCAATAAAGTACGTTCTGAAGAAAACATTCTGCCAAGTGAATGCGCGTCAAACAACGATCTGGTCGAAAACATTAAAGCCATTATTGATCTCGTTGATCGTAATAAACTTGACATAGAGATTGTTCTTTTCGTCGCCTCTTTGCGACTGCTAGAGATCGACGAAGAGGTGGCTAGAGAACCGGCTGCTGACATATTTGACTTAAATTCATTTAAAGCCTGGCAACGAAATGCAACAAAAGTCGAAATTGAAAAATGGCGTTACTCATTAGGCAATGTTGAGCGCAAGGATCAGTACGCAACTATTTACGATTTATTAACCTCAACAGTGGGTGATGATTATCTTGGGCTTCTGTACCAGTGCTTATCTGTGGAGGGTCAAAAATCAGATGGCGGCGCATACTATACCCCTTCAAAAATAGTTGAAGACGCATTGCGTCAATATGCGAATTCAAAGAATGAAACCTTTCTTGACCCATGTTGCGGAACAGGAAAGTATCTGGTTTATGCTGCAAAACTTCTTCAACTTAGGCCGGAAAATATCTACGGTTTTGATATTGACGCTACTGCGGTAAAGCTTGCACGAATCAATCTGCTTAGAGCATTCAAGTGCCATGAATTTTCGCCGCGCATTCATTGCTTGGATTCTCTTAATGACCTAGCAACTGGTGAAATGTTTTGTGAGACAAACGACTTAATTGGAGCAATAGACATTATTGCAACCAACCCACCATGGGGCGCATACAAAAACTGCGGTGTTTCGCCGCAATTTTCTCATCAGATAAAGTCGGGAGAAACATTTTCTATGTTCTTGGCAAAATCCCTGAGCCTTCTTAGAAATGGGGGGCATCTTTCGTTTGTGTTGCCAGAGTCGATTCTAAAAATAAAGATGCACTCTGATATACGGAAAGTTCTTCTGGGTCAGGGCAGAATCTTAAAAATAGCGAAACTTGGGCGGCAATTTACTGGTGTTTTTACGGCTGTAATACGACTGGATTTCATCAAAGGGGCACCAAATCCAAACTGGCTTGTATCCATAGAGGAAAATGAAAATTCCTCTCGCGTTGAGCAAGGAAGGTTTCTTTCCAATGACAATTATGCGTTCGACGTAGACGTGAGTGCAAATGAAGAAATTCTTTTAAATAAAATTTACGCGACCAACCACTTAACGCTTTTTAAGAATGCGGAATGGGCGCTTGGGATTGTTACGGGCGACAACAAAAGATATATTCTTGGCGTTCGTGAAGAGCGCTCGGAAGCGATATTTCGCGGGGCTGATATTCATCAATTTCGGCTAGGTGAACCAAGATCATTTATCCACTTCACGCCAAACAATTTCCAGCAGGTAGCACCAGAACGGTTTTTCAGATTGCCGGAGAAGTTGGTTTACCGGTTTATTTCAAAAACCTTAGTCTTCGCATACGATGATAAGCAGAGATTAACGCTCAATAGTGCGAACATTTTAATTCCAAACATTCCCAATATTAGTATAAAAGTTGCGCTTGCCTATTTGAATTCAAGTGTCTTTCAGTATGTATTCAAGAAGAAGTTTTCTACGCACAAGGTGCTTCGAGGAGACCTAGAAAAACTGCCGTTCCCGGTAATTAGCAAATATGTGCATGACAAGATAGAAGGGATGGTTGAATCAATTTTAGAGGGGAGTGGCATACGCGAAGAAGTTGATGACATTGTTTTTTCAACATTTCATCTTTCGAGTGAGGATGCGGCGCTAATCAGAGGCGAGGTAAGGAATTAAGATGGAACAGTTAAAAGAGAAGCTGATGAACCTTGTTCACGAACTCGAAAAGGAGAAGCACGATAATGTAATGCAGAGGCTGGATGATTTGGTATCAGTTTATCCATTCAATGAATATGAGTTTCTTATCGCATCGCTGATGGGATACCGGAAAATATCAACTGATGAGTACTACGAACTTCGAGATGACTACATTGCAAGAAATATGTTCATGTATGTCTTTGAAATCAGTGCTCCAAGAGGATTCGGAGAGGCTTGGGCTCAGGGGCATCTAAAAGAAATCTGCCCTGAGCTAATAAAACCAACGAAGAAATTAGACCCGGCGTACTCGGGGCAATATGATTTCTTTTTGGACGAGAAAATTCGAATCGAGGTTAAGGCATCCAGAGCCGTCGATTTTGATAGTCGCGAAGCGCTATATGTCAAAGCACTATCTTCGGATTCAAAATTGCGGTTTGATATGAACTTTCAGCAAGTCAAGCCAGGATGTTGCGACGTGTTTATTTGGGTCGGTGTCTGGCGAGATGTAATTAGATATTGGGTGCTCTCGTCCGACGAAGTCGCCGGGAACAAATACTACTCAACTGGGCAGCATAGAGGGAACACCGGTGAAGGCCAAATACATGTCAAGGATGATAATGTAGGCGAGTTCGCTCAGTTCGAATCCGCCCCCAGAGCCCTCCTCGATAAAATCCGTGGAGCATATGAACGGCAGAAAGGCGCATAACAAGTCGCTCGACTTGGACATTCAAAAGCGGCTCTCAGCTTTGTTTTTGCCCGCCAGTTAATTCAAACGATAAGTTCCCAAATCCTGTCGAATGTTAATTCGTGTTCATCCGTGGACAAACTGCTTTTTAGGATTAAATCCCCATGACCCTCATTGAATCTCTCGACCACGAAGGGCGCGGCGTCGCCCACGTCGACGGCAAAACCATCTTCATCGAAGGCGCCTTGCCTGGCGAAACGGTGGAGTATTCCGTCTTCAAGAAGAAGCCCAGCTACGAGCAGGCCACGGCCACGAAAATCCTCAAGCCCAGTTTCATGCGCGTCACGCCGCGCTGCCCGAATTTCGGTCTGTGCGGCGGCTGTTCCATGCAGCACATGGAGGCCGGGGCGCAAGTCGCGGCCAAGCAGCGCGTGCTGGAAGACAACCTGTGGCATATCGGCAAGGTGCGAGCGGAGGAGATGCTGCCCGCGATCTACGGCCCGCCCTGGGGTTACCGCCACCGGGCGAGGGTGTCGGTCAAATATGTGCGCAAGAAAGAGCGCGTTCTGGTCGGCTTCCATGAAAAGCGCAGCAGCTTCATCGCCGACATGGAGACCTGCGAAGTGCTGCCCCCGCGCATTTCCGCCCTGCTCATGCCGCTGCGCGCATTGGTCGAGCAGCTTTCCATCCGCGAGCGGTTGCCGCAGGTGGAGGTGGCGCTGGGCCAGGATGTCGACGTCCTGGTGCTGCGCATCATGGACCCGTTGAATGAGCAGGATGAAGCGCTGCTGCGGGCCTTCGCGGATCGGCACCGGGTGCAGTTCTTTCTGCAATCCAAGGGGCCGGATACGGTGCAACCGTTTTATCCGCTGGATGCGCCGGAGCTCAACTATACGTTGCCGGATTTCGGCATCATGATGCCGTTTCGGCCCACCGAATTTACCCAAGTCAACCCGGATATCAACCGCGTGCTGGTGCGGCGTGCAATCAACTTGCTTGACCCCAAGCCGGGCGAGCGTATCGCCGACCTGTTCAGCGGGCTGGGCAATTTCAGCCTGCCGATCGCCCGGCGCGGCGCCGACGTGGTGGGGGTCGAAGGCAGTGCCGCTCTGGTGCAGCGAGCGCAGGCGAATGCGGAGGTCAACGGACTCTCGGCGCGGGCACGTTTCGTCGAGGCGAATTTGTTCGAGACAGATGCTGTCGGCCTGAAGAAACTGGGGCGTTTCGACAAGATGCTGATCGACC
>JAUYFZ010000194.1 GCA_030689585.1 Rhodocyclaceae bacterium
GGTCGATAGTTCCTGTATGTTCATCTGGATCGACCCTTCGCCCGTAATGCAGGCCACCGTTGCTTTCGGATTGGCGAAGCGTGCGCCCATGGCGGCGGGGAGTCCATAACCCATCGTCCCCAAGCCACCGGAAGTCAACCAGCGACGCGGCTTGTCCAGCTTGTAATACTGGGCTGCCCACATCTGATGCTGCCCCACATCGGTCGTAATAATGGCATCGCCGCCCGTTACCTCGTAGAGTTTTTCAACCACGTATTGCGGCAGGATGATCTCCTTGCCCTGTGTGTATTTCAGGCAGTCCGTATCCCTCCAACCCGTGATGGTGTTCCACCAGGCGGAAAGATCACCCGCCTCCCGTGTTGGGGAATCCACTTCCAGCAATGCGATGAGGTCTTTCAACACATCGCCCACATCGCCCACGATGGGCACATCCACCTTCACCCGTTTGGAAATGGAAGAAGGATCAATGTCGATATGGATGATCTTACGCGGCACCGATCCAAAATGATCCGGATTGCCGATCACACGGTCATCAAACCGTGCGCCCACGGCTAACAGCACGTCGCACTGCTGCATGGCCATGTTTGCTTCCACCGTGCCGTGCATGCCCAACATGCCGAGAAACTGCGGGTCTGTGCCCGGATAACCGCCCAACCCCATCAGTGTTTGCGTGATCGGGAATCCCGTCATGCGCACCAATTGCGTCAGTTTTTCAGCCGCATTCGACAGAATGACCCCGCCCCCTGCATAAATCATGGGACGTTTTGCAGCCAGAAGCAGTTGCGCCGCACGCTTGATCTGCCCTGAATGCCCCTGAGTCACTGGGTTATAAGACCGTATGGCAATGGTTTTCGGATACTCAAAGGCGCACTTTTGGTTCGTGATGTCCTTGGGAATATCGACCAGCACAGGCCCGGGCCGACCGGTTCTCGCTAGGTAGAAAGCCTTCTTGATCGTGACGGCCAAGTCTTTGACATCCCTGACCAGAAAATTATGTTTGACACAAGGCCGCGTGATGCCCACCGTATCCGCTTCCTGAAAGGCATCCTGGCCGATATAGGCGGTCGGCACCTGCCCGGTCAGAACCACCATCGGAATTGAATCCATGTAGGCGGTAGCAATACCCGTCACCGCATTGGTTGCACCGGGGCCGGAAGTCACCATCACCACGCCGACCTGATGCGATGAACGTGCATAGGCATCGGCCGCATGAACGGCAGCCTGCTCGTGTCGCACAAGAATGTGCTTCACCTTGCTCTGTTTGAATAACTCGTCGTAGGTGAAAAGAACAGAACCGCCCGGATACCCGAAAACATGTTCAACCTTCTCTTCCTGAAGACACTTGATGATGATTTCTGCGCCAGTTAATTGCATTGTATTTTATCTCGCTCGAACGCTTCCTCTAGGCCCGTAACCATACTTGTTCAGCCGCCATTGGTCAAGATGTCAAATTGACTTTGTCAAATTGACCTATTTCAAACCTCCACCGGCAATCCCGCCGCCTTCCATTCAGGAAAACCGTCTTCCAGACGGCGTGCGCAGCACCCTTTTTCGCGTAATCGTTCCACGGCTTCCACTGAAAAAAGACAGTAGGGACCACGACAGTAAGCGACGATTTCCTGATCCTTGTGACAATCAGAACTGTTAGCGAGTTTATTGATACATTCGGCCAACCGATCCGGCGGCATATTAATGGCACGGGGTAAATGTCCTGCCGCATATTCTTCAACTGGGCGTACGTCGAGCACGGTAACCAGACCTGCTTGCACTCGTTCCAGCAGTTCAGTGGCTGGAATCGGTTCCAATTCATCACGCGAGGTCACAAAAGTACGAATCAGTTGATTCACCTCGGCATTGCGATCTTCGGCGATATGGCGCAGAGCGGAAATCAGTACCACCACATCGGGACCGGCCAGTGTGTGATAGACCCGCAAACCCTCCTTGCGTGCGCTCAACAGTCCCGCTTGACGCAGTTCCGCCAGATGCTTGGATGCATTGGCTATCGACATGCCCGTTAAACGGGCGAGTTCTTCCACGCCACGCTCTCCTTGCGCCACCATTTCAATCAACGCAAGACGACCGGGAGTCGACAACGCATGGGCAATGCGTGCCAGTTGAGTAAAAACTTCAGATTTGAAATTGGGGGGTTGACTCATCTCAACTATTCAACTAAGTTACGAAACAGTTTTAACACACAGGAGAACCACATGAGCATTCTATTCATTTTCAACCATGAACCTTACGATGGTACTGATGTTACTTGGAACGGCTTGCGTTTGGCAGGCAAACTGCGGGAGACAGGGCAGGAAGTTCGAATATTCCTGATGAACGATTCAGTTGATCTGGCTCGCAATGAATGTGAACCGCCGGAAGCCTACGATCAGGATCTTTCTGGAATGCTGAGGGAACTGATCGCCCACGGCGTGCCCGTTGAAGTCTGCGGAACCTGCATGGCTCGTTGTGGAATCCATAAAAACAAGCCTTATTTTAATGGAGCCAATAAGTCGAATATGGCTAAATTGGCGGAAGGGGACGTTGAGTGCGATAAGGAGTTGACCTTCTGATGGGCCGCACCGTCATAGTGCTGGGAGCCGGACTGGGGGGACTGGTCGCAGCCGAGACACTACGCAAATTACTCCCCTCAACTGATCGCGT
>JAUYFZ010000200.1 GCA_030689585.1 Rhodocyclaceae bacterium
AATTCAATCAGTTACAAATGTCGTGCAACTCTTACCCCATCCCCACCCTAACCCTCCCCTTGAAGGGGAGGGGATTGGGGCTGTGGCGCATTGCATTGATCTATATAGTTATTTCGACTTATGGGTAATGGAATGCCTTTAGTCATCTCCACGAGAGGGGAGGCAGGGAGGGCGGGCGGTTGTTGCTTTTAGAGTTTTTTATTTGTTCACGGGATATCCGTGAACGGTGAATCATACTGTGAAATAGTCTGTTAGTGCCTGGGGTTGTCGTTTATTTGATTATCAAACGAGCGGCCGCTACACCACTTCTAACCGCGCCTTCAAGGGTGGCTGGATAATCTCCAGCCACGTAGTCTCCCGCCAGCCACAAGCCGGGCAGAGCGGTTTGTGTGGTTGGGCGGGAAAGATTGGGCGTACAAGCAAAAGTGGCGCGTTTTTCGGTGATGACGCGATGCCAGCGATGGAGAGGTAAATTTGGAATGATGCGGGTGAGCTTGGATGAAAAATACGCGCTGTCCGGTCGTGTTTCTGGGCAGGAGAGAACGGCGGCCATCAGACCGTGATGTCCTCGCATGGTGCCAAGATCAAAGAACCAAACATTACCGGAAGCCACCATTGGAAAGGGTAAACACACCGTTTCCGGGTAGGAGAGATAACAGGTGACGATGGACTTCCATTCGAATTTTTCTACCTGCTTAACCACTGGAGCCAGTTCCGGTAGCCCCAGTATCAGTTTTGATAGATGCTGGGGGGCGACAGCTAGAATCACTTGATCGTAAATACTCTCGTCATCAAGACGGAATTTGCCCTCGTGTTGTGTGAGGGATGCGATGCGTGTCCCCGCAAAAACACGCCCGCCCCGCGCCTCGATGAAGCGGGCAGCGGGTTCAGGGAATAGGGCAGATAAAGGTTGCGCAGGTAATAGAAGATCGCTATCCGCCCGGTCAGCGGCCAGACTGTCGCGCAGGACGTTGAGAAAAATCTGAGCCGAAGCCGTAGCGACCGGTGTGTTCAAGGCGGCAAGACAAAGGGGTTCCCATAAGGTGCGTCGCAATTTTTCCGGTTGTTCCGCCAGTAGGGTGGAGACGGTTATGTCCGTATCCAGATGAAAATGGTGTTGATGACGCATGAAACGCATCGCCGCAAATTTTTCTGTCCACGATAGTCCTTGCGCTGCCAGCAATGCCCAGCCTAGATGAAAAGGAGACGGTAATCGAGGGGCAATAAGACGCAATTCATTGGGTATTTCGATATGCAGGGGATGACGTTGTAATGAGGTTTCAGGTGCGCCGACCTGCCGCATGAGACGCAATGTTTCCCGGTAAGCCCCCAAAAGAATATGACTTCCGTTGTCAACGGTCATTCCGGCTATTTCGATTGATCTTGCACGTCCTCCCAGTGTGCGGGAGGCTTCGAAAACATCTACTTTGATGCCGTTGGCGACCAGTTCTACGGCGGCGGCTAAACCTGCATAGCCGCCTCCCACAACGGCTACGCGCTTATCTAGGCAACGAGCCATGTCACGGTGGTCAGCCATATTTTTTGTAGTTTGGAAAGACGAACGCGATGCGTGAGCACTCGAAAACCATCATCGGTAATTTCGTCGAGTAACTTTCGATAAATAGCGGCCATGACGAGTCCGACACATTGGGCGCGGCGATCACAGGCGGGTAGATGACGAATGGCCAACTCGTAATATTCGTGAGCGCGCTTCGCCTGAAAGGTCATCAGGGCATGAAAATTGTCCGTGGGATGACAGGCTAGAATGTCGGATTCCGACACTCCAAACTGGGCCAGTTCTTCTTGGGGTAGGTAAATACGACCCAGTCGGGCATCTTCACCGACATCGCGAATAATATTGGTCAGTTGAAAGGCTAATCCCAATTCGCGGGCATATTCCAACGTGGCCGAGTTCGTATAACCCAAGATTTCAGCGATGAGTAAGCCGACGACGCTGGCGACTCGATGGCAATAAAGATGCAGAGCCGGAAAATCAGCGTAACGGTTTTGATCGAGATCCATTTCCATTCCGTCGATGATTTCTGCCAGATGGGCTATCGGTAATTGAAATGCTTGCCGTGCCTCTTGGAGTGCTTTGATGACGGGGTGGTTGCCACTATTTTTTTCCATCGCAATAAGTTCATTGCGCCACCAGGCGAGTTTGATTCTCGCAATATCGGGCTCGCTGCATTCGTCGACCACGTCGTCCACTTCACGGCAAAAAGCGTAGAGCGCGGTCATGGCACGGCGTTTGGCTGATGGCAAAAATCGAAAACTGGCGGAGAAACTGGAATGACTTTGGGCCGTGCGCTGGGCACAATAATCGTGGGGAGTCATTTCGTGATGGCTCTCCACAGAATAGGAGGCCAGTCTCGTGTCGTCAGTAGGGGACGATGACGAAAGATGTCGAAATCAACGGTTTCAATTTTGTTCAGAATACACAAGCCCCCTTCGATGATGGTGCGCATTTCCAATCCGATACGTCCCGGCAGAATTCGTCCCAAGGGTACACCTTCTTGCATCAGAGCACGGGCACGTTCCACCTGAAAGCGCATTAACTGCTTCCATGGTTGGTTACAACGTCCGGCGGCAATATCTTCATATTTGACACCAAAGCGTTTCATGTCTTCCTGTGGCAAATAACACCGTGCTTTTTTGAAGTCGACGGCCACATCCTGCCAATGGTTGATCAGTTGCAACGCCGAGCAAATACGATCGGACAGGATGCAATTTTCCGGCGTAGCGGTATGAAAAAGATGCAACAACAACCGTCCCACCGGATCAGCGGAACGGCGGCAATAGTCCATCAGCTCGTCAAAAGTGGCGTAATGTGTTTTAGTGATGTCCTGCCGGAAAGCATCGAGCAGGTTGTGAAAGAGTGATAGCGGAAGGTGATATTTTGCAATGACGGGAGCTAATCGCACAAAAACGGGATGTTGCGTGGAACGACCAGCGGCGATGGCATCAAGCTCGACCCCATAGCCATCCAGCAGGGCCTGTCTTTGATCGGAAAGGAGTTCACCCTCATCGGCAAAATCATCTGCCGTCCGTGCAAAAACGTAGATAGCGGCAACCGGTTCCCGCAAAACAGACGGAAACAAGATCGATGCAACGGGGAAATTCTCGTAATGCTTGGTAGAATCCACAGGTGTAAAAAATTGTAAAGCGCGAGGGTGGCGGAATTGGTAGACGCACTGGATTTAGGTTCCAGCACCGAAAGGCGTAAGGGTTCGAGTCCCTTCCTTCGCACCACAGGGGTTTCTTGTAAAGCCGCACAAATGCACGCAATACCCCTCATATACAGTGTTTCAAAGGTGTCCGCCTTCTCTTGATGTTACACCATAAACCACACGCTATATTCCGTTACGCTGTGTCACAAATTCCCCCTCCCCCTCGATCTCGACGCATTACCACTGATGAAATCGACCGCCTTTTGTTGGCTTCTGGGTGCCCCGCACACGGATGCTCTCGGCGGCGGGTTGTTTGAGTTGCGGTTGAAGGGGGCGGAGGGTATCGCCCGTGTGTTTTATTGCACGATGGTGAGTCGGCGCATCGTGATGCTGCATAGTTTTGTCAAGAAGTCGCAGAAGACGCCGCTCAGTGACTTGCGAATGGCAGAAACTAGAATGAGAGAGGTTAAACATGCGAACACATGAAGAGATGGTTGCGATTATGCTTTCCAACCCCGCTGTCCGCGCTGAATACGAGCGCATTGAACGGGATGAGATGCCCATTCTGGATGCGATTTTGCAGACACGGAAAGAGGCGGGACTTACACAAGCGCAGGTGGCGGAACGTATGGGTACGAAAGCCCCTGCCGTGGCACGGCTCGAAAACGCGCTGATGACGGGAGGTTCTCCTTCTCCTTCTCCTTCGCTGGCTACCTTGCGTAAATACGCAGCGGCCATGGGCAAGCGGCTTGAAGTGCGCTTTGCGTAGATCATTTTGGCTCTATACGGTTTGTAGTGGGTAATCGAAGCGGTTGTTGCGGCCTCCCTCCCCTTCAAGGGGAGGGCAGTACCAATCTCCCTCCCCTTCAAGGGGAGGGCTGGGGAGGGGATGGGGTAAA
>JAUYFZ010000211.1 GCA_030689585.1 Rhodocyclaceae bacterium
CCGGTCGGAACACAGCTCTCCTCCCCCTTCAAGGGGGAGGCGGGGAGGGGGATGGGGGGAAGAATTCCGCGTAAAACCCCATCCCCACCCCAGCCCTCCCCTTGAAGGGGAGGGAGATTGACACCGACCTGAGTAGTTACCCTCATTCACTTTCAGGAGCAAAACCTCATGCACATTCTGGTCGTCGAAGATTCACGCGCGTTGGCCGCTATTTTGTCAGCGCGCCTAGCCTCCTTTGGTCATGAAGTGACCCTGGCTGAAAATGGCAAGATCGGGGTCGAGAAATTCACCAAGGCTTCTTTCGATCTGGTACTTATGGATATCGAGATGCCGATCATGAACGGCTTTGAGGCAACCAACCGCATTCGTGCCTATGAGGCGACCCAGCAATGGGCGTGGACCCCCATTCTTTTTCTGACCGCATCCGACACGCTGGAAAATTTGGTCACTGCCATCGAAGCAGGGGGGGATGACTTTCTCGCCAAATCCGTTCCGGAAGATGCGTTGCGTGCCAAGATGAAGGCGATGGGACGCATCGCCGCGCTACGTCGGCAGTTATCCATCGCGAACCAGCAGTTGGATGAGTTAGCCAGCCGCGATGGGTTGACGGGGTTGACCAATCGTCGCGCCATGGACCTCAAGCTCGACATGGCCTGGGAAGAGGCCACCTCGCAGGGCCGTTCCTTCGGGGTACTGATGCTCGATGTCGATAATTTCAAGAAATACAACGATCACTATGGTCACCAGATGGGCGACGATTGTCTGCGAAGTGTGGCGGCGGCTATTGAATCCGCGATGACGGCGGCCCGTGCGGAAGGATGCGTGGGAAAGTCCGCTTTTGCGGCCCGATACGGTGGAGAAGAATTTGCCATCGTCATGCCCGATATGGCTGCACCCGGTTGTGAGCGAGTCGCCACATTGATTCTGGACTCTCTTCGGGCGCGCACTATTGCGCACGAAAAGAACGCTAACTACGGAATCGTGACGGCTTCCATCGGAGGAGCCTGCCTTGCGAAGGCCGAAGGACGTATCGCCGACATGTTCCGAACGGCGGATATCCGGTTATATCGTGCCAAGGAGAATGGCCGGAATCAGGCTATCCTAGCGGACTAAGGGAGTAACTACTCAGGTCGGTGTCAATCTCCCTCCCCTTCAAGGGGAGGGCTGGGGTGGGGATGGGGTTTTACGCGGAATTCTTCCCCACATCCCCCTCCCTGCCTCCCCCTTGAAGGGGGAGGAGAGCTGTGTTCCGACCGGACCTGAGTAGTTACCTAAGGGATTACTCTTCCGCGACCCACTGACCGTTTTTAGCGGTATAAAAGGTAATGGCACTGTCCTTCAAATCACCGTTTGCATCGAAGGTGATTTTTGTGGTGACTCCCTGATAATTTGTGTGGGGTAAAACGGCCAGAATTTTGGCGGGATCGGCGGAATCCGCCCGTTTGATCGCATCGACGACGACCATCACGGCATCGTAGGCGTAGGGGGCGTAGAGCTGGATGTCGAGGTTGAACCTGGCCTTGTATCGTGCGATGAAATCCGGCCCGCCGGGCATTTTTTGAAGCGGCACGCCGGGCAAGGAACAGCGATGACCTTCGGCGGCTTCTCCGGCATTTTTGACGAAATCAGTCGTACAGCCGCCGTCGCCCATCAACATCGGTGCGCGTAAATCCAGTTTTTTCATCTGCCGGGCCATGGGCGCGGCTTGGGGGTCCATGCCACCGAAGAACACGAGATCAGGCTGGCGGCTCTTGATTCGCGTGAGAATGGCAGAAAAATCAACGGCTTTGTCGTCCGTATGTTCCTCGGCAACAATCTGGATGCCGTGGGCCGTGGCTGCTTTTTTGAACTCGGTGGCCAATCCTTCGCCATAAGCGGTCTTGTCGTCGATGATGGCTGCGGTGGTTGCCTTAAGTTTTTTCGCGGCGTAGTCGCCCAAGGCACGGCCCTGTTGCAAATCATTGGCCATGACGCGAAAAGCTGTTTTGAACCCTTGATGGGTATAGGCCGGATTAGTGGCCGAAGGGGAGACCTGCGGCAATCCGGCATCGAAATAAATCTTCGACGCGGGAATGGTGGTGCCCGAATTCAGGTGGCCGATGATGGCATTGACCTGGCCATCGACAAACTTTTGCGCGACCAGGGTGCCTTGACGGGGGTCGGCCTGATCGTCTTCACCAAGCAACTCGAATTTGAGGGTTCGCCCTCCCATCTGAATTTTCGCCGCATTGGCTTCTTCAACCGCTAATCGAGCACCGTTCTCGTTGTCTTTGCCGATATGAGACTGCGGGCCGGTGAGCGGGGCGGCGTGACCGAGTTTGACCACCTGCGTCGTGGTATCGACAGGGGCCTTGTTGCAACCGGTCAAGAGGATCAAGGGAATGAGGGTGCGTAGTTTCATGTGGATTCTCCAATCAGTGTGCGCATTGCTTCAGCCGTGCGGGTAAATTCTTTTTCCAGATGCGATAAAAGCGTAGGCATGTCTGACAGACGGTTTTCTCGTGCGGCCATTTCGACGCAACGAGCCGCTTCCGAGAGCGATCGTGCACCGATGCTTCCACTGGCTCCTTTCATGGAATGCGCAAGAGGACGCACCTTGTCGCCATCTTCCGGTGTTTGGCGTAAGGAGGCGAGTTGTGCGGTCGCGTCCTCTAAAAAAACATGCACCAGATCGCCCAGCAAGGTTCCGTCCTCATCTAAGGATCGCAAGGTTTCAATGGTAGTCATGTCCAACAGGGGCATGTCGGTTGACGGCGGTGGCGGAGTTTTAGCTCCCTCCCCTTCAAGGGGAGGGTTGGGGAGGGGATGGGGCAGTTCCGCCGGAGGAAGGATGGAAAGAGTCCCCATCCAGCGATTGACCACTGTCTGAATATCAGTGGCCGAAAAGGGTTTGGCGAGGAAATCATCCATACCGGCTGCCATACACTTGTCACGATCCCCGTTCATCACATTGGCGGTGAGGGCGATGATGGGCAGTCGTCGCGATGTCTGCCGAGCGCGCAGAGCCTGCGTCGCCTCAAAACCATCCATGACCGGCATCTGGCAATCCATGAAGATGAGGGCGTAGTAATCGTCAGGATGACGGGCCACCGCCTCCACGCCTTGTTGTCCATCGTTGGCTACGTCTACCACCAATCCCATGCGTTCCAGATGACGGCGTGCCACGATTTGGTTGACGGCGTTATCTTCCACTAGGAGCACATGCCCCATGAGTTTGTTTCCAGGGACGATTGAGGTCGGAGGCAGCGTTGTCGCAGGGTTGCAGCAGCAAATGGGGTCTCCCACCGTCAGTTGTACCGTGGCCCAGAAGCGCGACCCCTGACCAGGGGTGCTGGTAAATCCAACCTCGCCACCCATCAAGGCAGCGAGTTGTTTGTTGATGACAAGCCCGAGTCCGGTTCCTCCAAATTTGCGAGTCGTGGACGCGTCGGCTTGCGTGAAGGCGGTAAATATCGCCGCTTCCTCTGCAATGCCGATACCGGTATCGGCGACGGCCAGCGTCAATAAAGCGGTTTCACCGGGCTGTGCTGAAAATTTATCGGACGTGGCGGGCATCACCTCGATCAGGATGGAGCCGTGTTTCGTAAATTTGAGGGCGTTTCCGAGAAAGTTAAGGAATATTTGACGAATTCGGACGGGGTCGCCCATCCAGCAATGCGGCAGATTTTCATCGAATCGGACAGAGAGATTCAAACCTTTGCGATGAGCACCTTCCTTAAACAAAACAAAGAGTTCTGAAACCAAAACGGACAGATCAAAGGCAACGGATTCGAGCGTCAGTCGGCCGGCTTCTATTTTTGAAAAATCGAGAATCTCGTT
>JAUYFZ010000073.1 GCA_030689585.1 Rhodocyclaceae bacterium
GCGAAGGGGGGCGGGCGTTTAATCGCATTTAACGGATTCCATGTGACAGGGGGTGGGCTTCGTGATCATGCGAGTTAGTCATAACGCAGTAATCCGTGACCTAAGTGAGGGGTGCGACCGTCCAGCAAGTCCGTCAGAAACTTCCAAATGGCATCCGCCGGTGGCGGGCAGCCTGGCAGAAAGTAATCCACTTTCACCACCTCGTGAATCGGGTGCACCTTGTTGAGCGGTAGGGGCAGTTCTGGATCGTTAGGAATCCCCCCATGAGCAATGCCGGCTTCCGTGTGATAGACCTCTTCCAAAATATCGCGTAAGTCCAGATGATTACGCAGGGCCGGTAAACCGCCATTGACAGCGCAGGCCCCCACCGCGACGAGTATCTTGCAGTGGCGACGAAATTCTCGTAACACCTGCACGTTTTCTGCGTTACAGAGACTCCCTTCGACCAATCCAAGATCGCAGGGGCCGATGGTTTTGATGTCGGTGAGGGGGGAACGGTCAAATTCAATCCGATCCAACAGCGGGAGGATGCGCTCGTCAATGTCAAGAAGAGACATGTGACAGCCAAAGCAACCCGCCAGACTGGCCGTCGCTACGCGAAGTTTCGGGGCGTTCATTTCTGGCCTTCCTGGCTGATCGGTGTCTTATCAAACGGTCGTGCGCCGATGGGTACGGCAAAGCCGACCCGCTTTTTCAGTAACGCCCCGACCGGGCAGATGGTGGCGGCGCGGTCATCCTTTGAAAAGTTTGTATCAGCCAGACGGCCCGATTCAGCATTGACGATTAGATGTGAGCGAATGCCGCGTCCCGATATTGCAAAAACCTCCTTGCCATCGGCATCGCGGCTGGCCCGCACGCACAACGCACACAGGATGCAGCGGTTGAAATCGAGCAGCATGTCCGGGTGCGAAGCATCCACGGGACGGTCGGGATAGAACATGTCGAAATGGGGCGAGGTCATGCCCATTTCGTAAGCCGTGGCCTGAAGGCGGCAGTGGCCGCTTTTTTCGCAGGAAGGGCAGAAGTGGTTCCCTTCCACAAAGAGCATCTGGAGCAGCACACGCCGTTTACCGTCTAATTCCGCCGTGCGATTTTCCACCGCCATATCGACCTGAGCCGCTGTCGTACAAGCAGAAACGAGCCGTCCGTTGACCTTCACCGTGCACAGCTTGCATCCTCCATACGCGCCAAACTCGGGATGCCAGCACAGGTGCGGGATGTAACGGCCCGCAGCCTTCGCTGCTTCCATGATGGTCTGGTTCTTGAGGAAGGGAACCGACTCGTTGTCGAGGAGAAAAGTATCGTGGTTGTTCATGTCGACTTCAGATGCGCCGCCGCATCATCGCGCCCTGTCATTTGTCGTGCCTGGGAAAGCGCAGCATCGAGATCGAAGCTAGGTTCATAGTCAGAGGACATCAACTGTCGCTCGTAGGCAGGGCGAAACTTCGCCAGCGTATCGGCAATGGCATGGCCGGCCGAATTGCCTAGGCCGCAGTGGCTCGTCCCCTGCATGACCTCGCGCAATTTTAAAAGCTCGTCCAGATCGTAGGGCGACCCATGACCGTGGGCAATCTTGTCCATCAGCTTCGCGGTGAGCGCGGTGCCCACGCGGCAGGGCGTGCAGAAGCCGCAGGATTCCTCTGCGAAAAAGTGGGCGAAATTCCGGGCCACCTCGAACATGTCGCGAGTGCAATCGAACACCATGAAAGCCCCCGCCGTTGGGACATCTTCGAAGCAAATACGCCGATTCAGTTCGTCCTGGCCTAGGGTGACCCCTGAGGGGCCGGATATCTGCACGGCCTGCAAGCAACCCGCAATGCCTGCGTCTTCCAGCACTTGCGCCACGGGGATGCCGTAGGGGTATTCGTAAATGCCAGGCCGCGCCACGTCACCGGAGACGGACAGGAGCTTGGTTCCCGTGGATTTCGTCGTGCCGATGCCCGCCATCCATGCGCCACCGTGCAGGGCGATGAGACAGGCCGTCGCCAGCGTTTCCACGTTGTTGACCGTCGTTGGCTGACCAAGATAACCGTGCGTGACAGGAAACGGCGGTCGGATGCGAGGATGCCCCGGCTTGCCTTCCAGCGATTCAATCAGCGCGGATTCCTCACCGCAGATATAGGCCCCGGCCCCTAGGTGGATGTCGATGTCAAAATCAAAAGGCTTATCCAGAATGTGGAGGCCGAGTAATTTCTCGCGTCGACGCCTTTCCAACACGGCCTCCAGCGGATCGAGCAGGTGCTGGTATTCACCCCGCAGGTAGAGCAGCCCTTTGGTGGCCCCGACCACCAGCCCGGCCAATGTCATGCCCTCGAAAACGAGATCGGCGAAGGAGGTGAGCAAAACCCGATCCTTGAAAGTGCCCGGCTCGCCTTCGTCGGCGTTACAAACGACGTAATGGGCTTCGCCGGGTGCGTCACGACAGGCGGCCCATTTGAGAGCGGTGGAAAATCCTGCGCCGCCTCGTCCGCGTAAGCCGGAAATCCTGATTTCATCGAGCAAGGCAGCCGGACCGCGTTCGAGAGCGGCGGTCAGTGCTTCACCGGAGGCCAGCTTGCCATCGAGCAAAACATCGCGGCGACGGATGTTATCTTCGACGACGAACCATTCCGATGGCCAGGCAGACAAGGGTGTTTCAGCGCGAATGAGTTCGACCATGGCCTCGATACGCGGATGCGTCATGCGCGTGATGACCCGACCATTGACCAGAATGGCCGGCCCTTGGTCGCACATGCCGGTGCAGGAGGTGGTGTCAACACTTAGCAAGCCGTCTTCGGAAACGCGCCCCGGCTCCAACCAGAGTTTTTCGCACATCGCCTGCATCAATTCGCGGCTGCCTTGCAGTTGGTCGGTGATGTTGTCGCTCCAGAGAACGCGATAGCGGCCCATGGGCTGGGTGTGAAAAAAACGGTAGAAAGCGGCGGTGCTCTCGATGCGCACACGCGGCGTTGACGTGGCTGCGGCAATGTCGCTGATGGTCGTGGGTGACAGCCAGCCAAATCGTTTTTGAGCTTCGTGCAGCGTTTTCATTGCCGAGAACTGGTTAGTTCGCGTTAGCGTGAAAGACATACCCCATCCCCTCCCCAACCCTCCCCTTGAAGGGGAGGG
>JAUYFZ010000074.1 GCA_030689585.1 Rhodocyclaceae bacterium
AGTTATTTCGACTTATGGGTAATGGAATGGGGTTAAATCAATCGCTCATCTTGTTCCGCTCAATCATGGCCCAGGCTGAATGGTTGTGAATCGATTCGAAGTTTTCCGCCTCCGCCACATAGGCATCAATGCGCGGGTCGGCGTTTAATGCGGCGGCTACATCGCGAACAATGTCTTCGTCGAACTTCGGGTTGTCGTAAGCGCGTTCGGTGACGAATTTTTCGTCGGTACGCTTCAGTAACCCAAAAACCTCGCAGGAAGCCTGCTGTTCCACCAGTTCCACCAGTTCTTCGATCCAGATGAAGGTGTTGGTCACTGCGGTTACGGTGATGTGGGAACGCTGGTTATGCGCCCCACGTTCGGAAATATCCCTCGAACAGGGACATAGGCTGGTGGCCGGTACAACGACTTTCGTCGATTGCCGATATTCTCCGTGGGGCAACACTTCACCCACGAAAGTAACCTCGTAATCCATCAGGCTTTTGACATGGGAAACGGGGGCTTCCTTGTTGATGAAGTAAGGAAATTGCACTTCGACATAACCCGTTTCCGCCTCCAGCCGTTTGACCATTTCCCACAGCATGGTTTCAAAATTCTCGACCGAAATCTCGCGGTCGTAACTATTGAGAATTTCCAAGAACCGCGACATGTGGGTTCCCTTGAAGTTGTGAGGCAACCCCACGGACATGTTGAACGTCGCAATCGTATGCTGCACTCCCCCGCTCTTGTCGAGCACCCGGATAGGGTGTCGGATGGACTTGATGCCCACCTTGTCGATAGGCAAATGCCGTGAATCCGCACTGCCTTGCACGTCAGGTATGTTGTTCATAAAATTCCCCAATACGTTTGATGATACCGTCGGCATCCAGCCCTAATTCTGCAAGACACTGCGCCTGATCCCCTTGGTCGATAAATTGATCCGGCAACCCCAAGCGCACCAAGGGCGTATATAGCCCCAGTTCTTCTAGACAGCGTGCCACCTCCGAACCGGCGCCTCCAATCACGGCATTTTCTTCGATACTTACTAACAACGAATGCGATTGGGCCAGCGTTGCCAGTAATTCACGATCCAGTGGTTTGATAAATCGCATGTTAACCACCGTGGCATCTATCCGCTCCGCCGCTTCTAGGGCGGCTTTCAAGAGTGTGCCAAAAACAAGTATCGCTACCTTGCTGCCTTGGCGACGTAACACCCCTTTACCCAGCGGTAGTGATTCCAGTTCGGCAGAAGGGGTAATCCCTGTCCCACTTCCACGAGGGTAACGCACCGCTGTGGGGCCATCATGCCGAAACGCCGTGGTTAGCATCTGCCGACATTCGTTTTCATCCGCCGGTGCCATCACCACCATGTTGGGAATGGCGGTCAGAAACGACAGGTCAAACGCCCCTTGATGGGTCGCGCCATCGGCACCGACCAGCCCTCCTCGGTCGATCGCCAGCATGACCGGCAAATCCTGGAGGGCAATGTCATGGACCAGTTGATCGAACGCTCTTTGGAGGAAAGTCGAATAAATGGCGACCACCGGTTTGGCTCCTTCGCAAGCCAGCCCGGCGGCGAAGGTCAAAGCGTGTTGTTCCGCAATGCCCACATCATGGAACCGTTCCGGGAAAGTCTGTGCGAACCGAACCATGCCGGAACCTTCCTTCATCGCTGGCGTGATGCCGATCAAGCGATCATCTGCGGCGGCCATGTCGCACAGCCAGTCTCCGAACACGTCCGTGAAGGTCAATTTTCCTACTTTCGATTTCACTCCATTGGCGGCATCGAAGGTGGAAACGCCGTGATAGAGCACGGGATCCGCTTCGGCCAGTTTGTAACCCTGCCCCTTGCGGGTGATCACATGCAGAAATTGCGGCCCGGTCAGTTGACGCAGATTTTGAAGTGTCGGAATCAACGAATCCAGATCATGGCCGTTGATCGGGCCGATGTAGTTAAATCCAAACTCTTCAAACAAAGTGCTCGGCACGAACATCCCTTTGACATGTTCTTCGGAACGTTTGGCCAACTCTAGGAGCGGTGGGGCCACCGACAACATTTTTTCACCCACTCGCCTCGCTGCATTAAAAGTGCGGCCTGACAACAACCGGGCCAGATACTTGTTCAACGCCCCCACGGGCGGCGAAATCGACATGTCGTTGTCGTTGAGAATGACCAGTAAATTGGCATCTTCCACGCCCGCATTGTTGAGTGCTTCAAACGCTTGCCCTGCCGACATGGCTCCATCGCCGATGACGGCAACGATTCGTCTATCCGCGCCCTGATTGCGGGCAGCCACGGCCATGCCCAGTGCCGCTGAAATGGAGGTCGATGAATGCCCCACCCCAAAGGTATCGAAAGGACTTTCATCGCGCCTTGGAAAGCCGGAAATTCCGCCTTTCATGCGCAGGCGGGACATGCCGTCCCGCCGTCCCGTCAATAACTTGTGCACATAGGTCTGATGACCGACATCCCAGACGAGTCGATCTTCCGGTGTGTTGAAAACATAATGCAGCGCGATGGTCAATTCCACCGTGCCCAGATTGGACGACAAATGCCCCCCAGTTTTGGAAACAGAGTCGACGAGAACTGTGCGAAGTTCCTCGGCCAACTGTGGCAGAGCCTCTGTCGGTAACTTCCGCAGGTCAACGGGGCTGTCGATGTTTTCAAGAAGTGTCGAAGAACAAAACCCCTCCCCCTTCAAGGGGGAGGTTGGGAGGGGGATGGGAATAGATTTCATGTCAATAAGTGCGCTGAACAATGTAATCCGTAAGCCCCTGCAAATAACGCGCACGGTCTCCAAAAGAAACCAGGGCCGCCTTGGCCTCCGCATGAAGCTCGGCGGCCTGCTGTTTCGCTTGTCCTAGTCCGAGGAGGCTTACGTAGGTAGGTTTGTTGCAGGCGGCATCCTTCCCGGCTGTCTTACCCAAAACTTCCGTGTCGCCTTCGGCATCGAGAATGTCATCCACCACCTGAAACAGCAATCCGACCCGATTGGCATAGCGCGTCAATGCCTTGAGTGATGGCTCATCCGCTTCCCCGCAATGCGCGCCCAATAGCACCGATGCCCGAATCAGCGCACCGGTTTTTCGAATATGCATGAACTCCAATTCTTCAATCGTCAGACAT
>JAUYFZ010000212.1 GCA_030689585.1 Rhodocyclaceae bacterium
ACATAATCCAAGAACGGGTGTTGGCGGCGAAATTTGCAGTCGACCAATTGCCGCCCGCGCAACCGTTGCCACAACTGAATTTCGGCATCAGTCATGTTATTTCGCAGCTTCTGCTGGATATGCCGCCCGATAATTACGAGATTTGTTTGTCCCTTCATTTTTACCCCATCCCCTCCCCAGCCCTCCCCTTGAAGGGGAGGGAGATTGGTACTGCCCTCCCCTTGAAGGGGAGGGAGATTGGTGCTGCCCTCCCCTTGAAGGGGAGGGAGGCCGCAACAACCGCTTCGATTACCCACTACAAACCACATAGAGCCTTCTAAAAAGCAAACACCCCGCACCGATTTTCCGATGCGGGGTGCTGACTAAAGGAAGGTGGGTAACGGGAGGAAACCTAGGTTTCCTCCTGTTCTCAACTCGTAAGCGGCGTAGCCGATTACATGTCCATACGGCCCAGGCCACCCATACCGCCCATTCCACCCATGCCGCCGCCCATACCGCCACCGGCAGGTTTGTCTTCAACTTGCTCGGCGACCATGCAGTCGGTCGTGAGCATCAGACCCGCGATGGAGGCGGCGTTTTGCAGTGCGTAACGGGTCACCTTGGTAGGATCGAGTACGCCCATCGCCACCAAATCACCATACTCGCCCGTGGCGGCGTTGTAACCGTAGTTACCGGTGCCACTCAACACTTTATTGACCACGACGGAAGGCTCGTCGCCGGTGTTGGCCACGATTTCACGCAGGGGCTGTTCGATGGCACGCAGCACAATCTTGATCCCTGCATCCTGATCGTGGTTGTCGCCTTTGACGGAGACATTGACACGGGCGCGCAGGAAAGCCACGCCGCCGCCAGGGACAACACCTTCTTCCACCGCAGCGCGGGTGGCATGAAGAGCATCTTCGACACGGGCTTTTTTCTCTTTCATTTCGACTTCAGTGGCGGCACCCACTTTGATGAGGGCTACACCACCGGCCAGCTTGGCGACACGCTCTTGGAGTTTTTCCTTGTCGTAGTCGCTCGTGGCTTCTTCGATCTGGGTGCGGATCTGGGTGACACGCGCCTTGATGATGTCTTCCTTGCCGTTGCCGTCGATGATCGTGGTGTTTTCCTTGGAGATTTCAACACGCTTGGCTTGACCCAGATTAGCCAGGGTGGCTTTTTCAAGGGTGAGACCCACTTCTTCGGCGATGACCGTGCCGCCCGTCAGGACAGCAATGTCTTCCAGCATGGCCTTGCGACGATCACCGAAACCGGGGGCCTTGACGGCGACGGTTTTGAGGATGCCACGCAGGTTGTTGACGACCAGTGTAGCCAGTGCTTCGCCATCCACATCTTCGGCCACGATCAACAGCGGACGACCCGCTTTGGCAACTTGTTCGAGTACCGGCAGCAGATCGCGGATGTTGGACACCTTCTTGTCGTGCAGCAGCACGAACGGATTGTCCAGAATGGCGATTTGCTTGTCAGGATTGTTGATGAAGTAGGGGGAGAGGTAGCCACGGTCAAACTGCATTCCTTCGACCACTTCCAGTTCGTTGGCCAGGGACTTGCCGTCTTCGACAGTAATCACGCCTTCTTTGCCCACTTTATCCATCGCTTGGGCGATGATGTCGCCGACATCGGCATCGGAGTTGCGGAAATGGAACCGACCTGGGCGATTTCCTTGTTGGTGGTGCAGGGCTTGGAGATTTTCTTCAGCTCTTCGACCACGGCGATCACCGCCTTATCGATACCGCGCTTCAAGTCCATCGGATTCATACCAGCGGCGACATACTTCATGCCTTCGCGGACAATCGACTGGGCCAGCACGGTAGCGGTCGTGGTGCCGTCACCGGCCACGTCAGAGGTCTTGGAAGCGACTTCCTTAAGCATTTGCGCGCCCATGTTTTCGAACTTGTCTTTCAGCTCGATTTCCTTGGCAACGGATACGCCATCCTTGGTGACAGTGGGGGCACCGTAGGAACGATCCAGCACGACATTGCGACCCTTGGGGCCGAGAGTAACCTTGACCGCATCGGCCAGGATATTGACACCGCGCACCATGCGTTGGCGGGCGGAATCACCAAAAATAACTTCTTTAGCAGCCATTATGTGTTCTCCAGTAAATTGGTTTGATTAGGCTTCAACAACGCCCATGATGTCTTCTTCGCGCATGACGAGCAGCTCGTCGCCATCGACCTTGACGACCTGGCCGGAATATTTTCCGAACAGCACACGATCACCGGCCTTGACGGCCATCGGACGAACTTTGCCATCGTCCATGATTTTGCCGGTACCGACAGACAGCACTTCACCCTGATCGGGCTTCTCGCCCGCAGAATCGGGAATCACAATGCCAGAGGCAGTGGTGCGCTCGGCTTCAACGCGCTTCACAATCACGCGGTCATGCAGGGGACGGATTTTCATCAGATGAGCTCCTTTAGAATAAATTAAATGGGTTGCTTGAAATAAACGGGGACTGCACTGATTAGCACTCGCCATCGTCGGATGCTAATAATTGAGGCAGTCGAGTCGATTTCAAGCCTTGGCTCATTTTTTTTCTGAAGGGCATTTCTATAAATTCAAAATTCTAAGCGAGACAAGGCGCGAACGAAAAATTGCGACGACGCATCTGCCTGATATGTAAGGAGTAATTTTTTGCGAGCAACGCAGTATCGCGACGAAGTTTGGATTTATAGAGGTGCCCTGAAGTGTTACTATCGAAAAATGCTGAACATTCCCTTGCCTGTTGATATGGTGTTGCCCGCCGCCCTCTTTCTGGCACTGCTGGTGTTGTTCTTGGCTGTCTTGGGGTTGGCGAAACGCAAACACGCACGTTTGATGTCCGCTTTGCAAGAAGAACGGAATGCTGCCGTTACTCGCTTGTCCTTACTGGAAAAACAAGCCGAACAGCAGATTGTCAGCGGGCGATTGCAGGGTTATCGGCGGGAACGCATCGAGGCCGTCATCGAAGCGTTCCCCGATGCCATCGTATTTCTGGATGAGGAAGGCCGGGCAACCACCTGCAACGGCAAAATCGGATTGCTGGTGGGCGTGGGGCCGGAAGAGATCATCAACCATAGAGTGTCGGAATGGCCCTGTGCGGAAGAAATCAAGAATGCCGTCACCGACCTTCTTGCAGGACTTCATGGAACCTCGGGGGGCATGACCCATCTTTTTCTTGATCGTGCTCACGAGCGTCGCGTCACGCTCTTCGTGCGGACGGTCTTCGCACTCCGGGGGGCTGATCGACCGCTGGGCGTGTTGCTCCTGATTCGTGAAACGACGGATGAATGGCTGGCCCAGAAGGGCCGTGACGAATTCATCGCTCATGTCGCGCACGAATTGAAGACCCCGCTGGGTAATGTCATGCTCTATGGCGAGCAGTTACGGGAGCTGGTGGACCCGGCCAATACCAACGCCGTACAAAGTGCCAATACGATATGCGACGAGGCGGATCGCATGACCCGACTGATCAATAACCTGCTGGACATTTCCCGCATCGAAGCGGGCACCCTTTCTCTGGATATGCAGCGCGTTCGCTTGCATGATCTTCTGGAAGACTGCATGGAAAACGTGGACTATGCGGCCCGTGCCAAGGGCTTGGTGACCAAACTCCAGATTCCCGTCGACATCGCCCCGGTGCGGCTGGACAAGGCACTGATCCGGGTTGCCATCACCAATCTGCTCAACAATGCGGTGAAATACAATCGAGAAGGCGGGGAAATCATTTTGTCCGCAGAAGAATCTTCAGAAGGATTCGTTCTGTCGGTTCAGGATACGGGAATCGGTATTCCTGAGGCCGATATGCCTCACCTCTTCGAAAAATATTACCGGTCTTCCGATGCCGAAGCAGTTTCACGCGGAGGGCACGGGCTGGGGCTTTATCTTTCCAAGCGGATTGCCGAACTGCATCATGGACGTATCGAAGTTTCCTCGCAAATGGGCATCGGTAGCCGCTTTCAGATTGTCATTCCCATGGCGCAGGTGCTGTTGTGAATCAGATCCGCAAACTGCTGGTGGTCGATGACGAACCCCATGTCCCTAGGGTGCTCAAAATCAAGCTGGAATCAGAGGGATGGCAAGTGGATATTGCCTGCAATGGGGCGGAAGCGCTGGCTCTTCTGGAAACGGCTTCACAGTCCAATTCACTGCCCGATGCCCTGATCACCGACATGATGATGCCCGTCATGGATGGGCGTGCCTTATGTCATGCCATCGTTGAACGCTTTCCGAATCGTCCGTTTCCAATCTTCGTGATGACCTCTCTGGTAGAGCGCGATGTGCGGGAGTGGGTCGAAGCACTCGGCGGAATTACCTTTTTGGAAAAGCCAGTCAGCCCGCGCAAGGTGTTGTTGGCTTTGCAGCGGCAATGTGAGCCTTGTAATGCAACGATATGATGTAACTACTCAGGTCGGTGTCAATCTCCCTCCCCTTCAAGGGGAGGGTTGGGGTGGGGATGGGGTTTTACGCGGAATTCTTCCCCCCATCCCCCTCCCTGCCTCCCCCTTGAAGGGGGAGGAGAGCTGTGTTCCGACCGGACCTGAGTAGTTACTGTGGTTTGTTTCTGCCGTTCATTTGCACCCAGAGGAACTTCTTGGAGATGAAAATGCTGAATGATGAAATCGTTGATGAAGTGCGAGCCATTCGTGATGCTCATGCGGCTATTTTTGGATATAACCTGCGTGCAATTTATGCAGATCTAAAGCAATCGGAAGCTGCGCACATTGCCACCGGTCATCCTTTTGTTCTTTCACCGCCAGAGACTTCTGTATCTTGTTCTACCTTGCAGCAAACTCGCTTCGGTTATCACAGACTATCATGACCGACGAACTCACAAAAGTTACCCAAGAATGGGATTCGTTGGCGCAAGAATTGGCCGATCGCTATGAAGAGCTGCATCTCATCTACGACATTGACAAACTTCTGGCAGAACAGAAACTCGGCGATGACGTGTTGCGCCAAGTGTTACAGATATGCGCCTCGCAACTGGATATCGATACGGCCAGCTATGTGGAAGCTGGAATGACCGGCTCTTTTACGGTGACCAACCTGTCACATCCTGTCGACAATCTGGATTTGGTCGAAACAGAAATGCGGGGCGACCTTCTTCGCTTCATACTGGCCACACGGGAAGCGTTGGTCATCAATGAGCGCAATGATTCGCGGCGGCGTTTCATTTTTACCAATATGCCCTTCAAAATCCTAGCCTGTCCGATTTTTTCCGGACGAGATATCACCGCCATCCTAGTGCTGCTCAATCACGAAGACAAGCCGGATTTCACCAACAGCGACCGTCGATTAGCCACGGTCGCGGCCAACCAGATGGCGGGCATCCTGCGGATGCGACATGCCTTAGCGGATCTTGAACAATTTTCCTCCCAGATGGCCGCCGTGTTGGTGGAAACCATGGAGGCCAAAGACCCCTACACGCGAGGACATTCCGAACGCGTTCAACAAATGGCCCTATCAACCGGCGAAGCCATGGGATTGCAAAAGCGACAAAAGGAATGGCTGTCTTGGGCCGGGTTGCTCCATGACATCGGCAAAATCGGCATTCCAGATGCCGTGCTGACTAAGCCCGCCAAATTGATGCCAGACGAATATGCCTTCATCAAATCTCATCCAGAACGTTCCTACGAAATATTGAAACACATGGAGTATCTGGGGGGAGAGGTCCTCACCGGCGTGCGTCACCACCAAGAACGCTGGGACGGTGAAGGCTATCCCATGCGTCTGGCGGGCGCCGATATCCCCTTGCTGGCGCGAGTGATTTCCGTGGCGGATACCTATGATTCCATCACCAGTTCACGAGCTTACCGGTCAGGACGCTCCCACGAGGACGCCATGGACGAAATTGCCCGTGTCAGCGGAACCCAGCTTGATCCCGACATCGTGGCTGTCTTTCAGAAATCCTGCGCAGCCAACCCCGCCTGGCTAGAAAAGTTCGCCATTCGGCATAGAAAATAAATATGGACGATTCCGACAGCACAGACACCCTCGTCCGTACGCGTGTCGGGGCCTATACCTATCTGGCCCCGTGCGGCACCTTGACCGAAACGCATCTTCTGGATGCGTTGGATCGCGCCGTCGCCAGTTGTATCGAAGCCCGTGAAACACGATTGATCTTGGATATGTCCCAAGTTCCCGCCATCTATGGAGAAGGGTTGGAGCGGCTCTTGGGATACCGTAACCGCCTGCGTCCACTGGGAGGCTGGTTGCGACTTAATGCACCGACCCCGCTCATTCGTGACATTCTGATCATCACCGGATTGGACCGGCAACTGGAAATGTTCGATGCACAATCAGGCACGGGCCTTGGATCCGCCTCTGGCTCTGGATCCGAAGAACTTTCCGATGTCATTCCAGCCTCCTCCCCTGGGCGACGTTTCGGCGACATTCTGATAGATCGTAAGTTGATCACCGAAGCACAAATGGAAGAAGCCGTTCGCCTTCAACATCAATTGGGATTACGCATGGGGCGAATCCTAGTGGAAAAAGGCTGGGTGAACGAAATCCAGATGCTCTCCGCACTGGCCGGACAACTCGGCGTACCCTTCGTCAATCTCCGTCCGGGCCTCTATGATCCTGCGGCCGCCGCACTCGTGCCAATTACAACGGCCCGTCGGCTGGAAGTACTCCCCCTTTTCCGCATCGGCAATGACCTGACGCTGGCTACAACAGAACCCCAATCCATTCCCGTCGCCGATGAAATCGAGCAGATCACCGGTTGCCGTACCCGTTGGGTCATGGCTGTTCAGGAGGTCATCCAGAAGATTCTTTTCGATGCCTATGCAGAAGAAACCTATCTGCCGAACCTCATCGACAGCGGTGAATCCGATCTGGAAATCATTCAGAACCGCATCCCGGACGATTACACCCGAATCGACGAGTTAGCCGGTGGCAGCCCCGTCGTCAATCTGGTGAATTCCCTCATCCAGCGAGCCATTCACGATGGGGCCAGCGACATTCACTTAGAAATGTCACGCAACAAAGCGCGCGTGCGGTTCCGTATCGACAGCCTGCTCTACGAGGTTATGAATCCAAGGCTTGACCTCTATCCCGCGCTGGTTTCCCGCTTGAAGGTCATGGCTAACCTAGACATTGCCGAGCGACGGTTGCCGCAAGACGGACGAATCCAAGTGGCCACGGCAGGTCGCACCGTCGATCTCCGCTTTTCCTCATTGCCAGGCATTTACGGTGAAAAAATCGTTCTGCGTATTCTGGACAAGGCCCACAGCATTCTGGACATTAACAAGCTAGGCATGTCGACAGCGAATCTAGCCAGCTACAAACACCTGCTCTCACGCCCCCACGGCCTGATTCTGGTCACCGGCCCTACCGGAAGTGGAAAGACCACGACGCTCTACGCGGCGATCGACCACCTGAAGAGCATCGAGAAAAACATCGTCACCATTGAAGACCCGGTGGAATACCAGATCGACATCATCAATCAGAACCAGGTCAACGATGCCATCGGGCTTACATTCGCCAAGTTGCTGCGACATGTGCTGCGTCAGGATCCCGATATTGTGATGGTCGGCGAAATCCGCGACCGGCAGACGGCAGAAATCGCCGTCCAGTCTGCCTTGACGGGCCATCTCGTTTTGTCCACCCTGCATACCAATGATGCCCCCAGTGCCGTCGCTCGGTTAGCCGATATGGGCATCGAACCCTATCTACTGTCTTCTGCGTTGGCGGGGGTCATTGCCCAACGACTCGTGCGCAAAGTATGTCCTGAATGCCGCGCCCGGTTTCAAGCCCCCCCGGAAGTGATCACTCGCTACGGCTGGGAAGAAAAAGGACGGGTCATGCTGCATCGCGGGCGCGGCTGCAAGGCTTGCTACGATTCCGGTTACAAAGGTCGCGTCGCCATCCATGAAATTCTCGTCAATGACCGAACCCTGCAACGGATGATTGTCTCCGGTGCCAGCTATGACGAGCTGGACCTTCACATGAAATCCAAGGGATCGTGGCTTTTTGCCGACGGCATGGATCGTGTGCTGGACGGCATGACGACCATCGAAGAAATTTCCTGCATTGCCTTGCAGGACTAACTCGCATGGTCGCCAAGCCCACCCTCGTCTTATGAAATCCGTCCAATGCGATTAAACGCCCGCCCCCCTTCGCCCCCCTCTCGGGGGGTTCTTATCAGCTCGCTACGCTCGTTTGATACGGGGTACTCCGAACTGTTTTTTTCATGTTGCCTGGTTATTTCACGCTAATACGTCATGGCGATTGAATTCGACAACGATGAATTCGAGCTTCCTCAGGCTAGGCCTGCCCCGAAGCGAAAATCCTTGAACGATCTTTTGGTTCGTAGCGCACAGCCGATCCCCTTGCGGGATCGCATGGCCTTTGACGAGCAACTCGCCCTGTTGCTGGAAACAGGGGTGCCTTTACACACCGCCTTGGGAGAGTTGGAAAACCAGACGGATAACGCAGAAGTCCGTGGAATTCTCAGTGCGATTCGGGACGAAATCATTGAGGGGGTCTCCATGGCATCGGCCATGTCACACCACCCCCGTATGTTCAACACAACCTATACCAATATCATCGCCTCCGGCGAAGCGGGAGGGTTTTTGCCCAGTGCGCTGCAACAATTGATGGAACTTGACGAAAAAACTCAGCGACTACGCGGCGTCGTCAGCTCTGCCTTGACCTATCCGATGGTTCTACTGGTCACCTCTGTCCTAGTCGTGGGGTTTGTTCTACTTTGGGTCTTTCCAAAATTCACTGAATTATTTGCCTCCATGGGTGACAATCTCCCGTTCCTGACCGCCCTGTTGATGCGAATTTCCGCTGGCATTCGCGATTACTGGCTGGCTCTTCTGGCCGCCTTGGGCATCGTGGGAGGCGTGATCTGGCATTCACTACGCCAACCGGAGGTGCGCGAACGCCTAGATCGCCTTCTGCTGAACCTGCCCCTGATCGGGCCGGTGTTGATTCAAGTCCATCTCGTCCCGACGCTCCGCGTACTCTCCTTATCCTTGGCCAATGCCGTTCCGGTATTGAAAGCACTGACCGCCACCCGAGAAGTCACCACCTCAGCCGCATTTCGCGCCATGATCGACAGGGCTATCCAGAATATCGAAGAAGGACAAAGCCTTTCCAAGGTTTTTGCAGAATCCCGCTTCATGCCCTCCCTGGCACGGGAAATGATCATCACAGGGGAAGCCACAGGCAACCTAGCTCTAGTAATGGGTCGGCTGTGCGATTACTACCAAAAACAACTCGAACAACGACTTCAGATGCTGGCCAAACTTTCGGAACCGCTCATGCTACTCATCATGAGCCTCGTCATCGGTGGCATTGTTTCAGCGTTGATCCTGCCCATATTCAAACTGGCGACTACAGCACACTGAAAAATCACTCATGGAAATTGGCTCTATGCGGTTTGTAGTGGGTACTCGAAGCGGTTGTTGCGGCCTCCTCCCCTTCAAGGGGAGGGCAGTACCAATCTCCCTCCCCTTCAAGGGGAGGGCTGGGGAGGGGATGGGGTAAAAATGAAGGGACAAACAAGTCTCGTA
>JAUYFZ010000219.1 GCA_030689585.1 Rhodocyclaceae bacterium
TCGGTGTCAATCTCCCTCCCCTTCAAGGGGAGGGTTGGGGTGGGGATGGGGTTTTACGCGGAATTCTTCCCCCCATCCCCCTCCCCGCCTCCCCCTTGAAGGGGGAGGAGAGCTGTGTTCCGACCGGACCTGAGTAGTTACGGTTTTTCAATCTCACACAAATTCCTGATGATGCACTGAGCGCAGTGGGGTTTGATGGCCTTGCACACATAGCGTCCGTGCAAGACGAGCCAGTGGTGAGCGTTGTGAAGATATTGTTTTGGAACGACTTCCATGAGTTTTGATTCGACGGCGCGGACATCCTTGCCGGGTGCTAATCCGGTGCGATTGGCGACGCGGAATATATGGGTGTCGACGGCAATGACGGGTTCTCCAAAAATGGTATTGAGAATCACGTTGGCTGATTTCCGACCGACTCCCGGCAGGGATTCCAGTGCAACGCGATCATGGGGGACGGCTCCCCCGTGTTTGTCCAGTAACTGACGCGTCATCCTGATGATATTTCTGCCCTTGGTTCGATAAAGTCCAATGGTTCTGATGTGTTCGATCAGGGCATCTTCACCGAGCGCGGCCATGGCCTCTGGGGTGGGGGCTGCCTGAAACAGGGCAACCGTCGCACGGTTGACCCCTTTATCTGTGCTTTGTGCAGAGAGAATGACCGCCACAAGAAGCTGGTAGGGGGTTTGATAGTTAAGTTCAATGGCCGGATGCGGGTTGGCCGCTGCGAGCGAATCGAACAGAGCTTTGATATGAGAAGGAGTCATGGTGGGTTGCGATGATAAACTCTGCGCATGAATTATTCTGACGATCCTCAAATAGCCGCTCTCAAGCTGCCCCCCCATTCCATTGAAGCGGAACAATCGTTGATTGGTGGACTGTTGCTCGATAACGATGCGTGGGATCGTATCGCCGATGTGGTGGCGGAGGCTGATTTTTACCGCGATGACCATCGCCGCATTTTTGGGCATATTCGCAAACTGGTGGAAATGGGCAAACCGGCGGATATCGTCACCGTGTTTGAATCCATCGACAAAGCCAATCAAACGGATCAGACGGGCGGGTTGGCGTATCTGGCCGAAATTGCCAATGCCACTCCTTCGGCAGCCCACGTTCGTCGATACGCTGAAATTGTTCATGAGCGCGCTATCCTTCGCAAGCTGGTGACCGTAGGCGATGAAATTGCCGCCTCGGCCTTGAATCCTGCCGGTCGCGATGCCAAACAACTGCTCGATGAGGCTGAGCGGCGTGTTTTTGAGATTGCAGAGACCGGAGCCAAATCGGTGCAGGGATTTGAGGCGATTACGCCCCTGTTGGGAGAAGTCGTCGATAACATCCAGAAACTTTATGAGCGCGACAACCCATCGGACATCACCGGAACGCCTTCTGGATTTCACGATCTGGACAAAATGACTTCCGGGTTGCATGGGGGTGACATGATCGTAGTGGCCGGACGGCCTGCGATGGGTAAAACGGCGTTTGCGTTGAATATTGCTGAGCATGTGGGGGTGGAGTTACGTTTACCGGTGGCGATTTTCAGTATGGAAATGTCCGGGCCACAGGTGGCCATGCGGATGCTTTCCTCGACGGGGCGGCTCGATCAGCATAAAACGCGCACGGGGAAACTCTCTGACGATGATTGGGACAAGATGACCGTGGCATTGGGCAAGCTGCACGATGCGCCGGTTGAAATTGACGAAACTGGCGCATTGAATGTGAGTGATTTGCGCGCTCGTGCCCGTCGATTTGCCCGTAAATACGGCGGCAAAATTGGGCTGATTGTCATCGACTATCTGCAACTGATGAGTTCAGTCAAAAATAACGAGAATCGCGCCACGGAAATATCCGAGATTTCGCGTGCTATCAAGGCATTGGCTAAAGAATTGGACGTGCCGATACTCGCGTTATCGCAATTGTCTCGCAAGGTGGAAGAGCGCAACGATAAGCGGCCTTTAATGAGCGACTTGAGAGAATCCGGCGCCATAGAACAGGATGCAGACATCATTCTGATGATGTATCGCGAGGAATACTACAAAGCGGATACACCCGAAAAGGGAGTCGCCGAGATCATCATCGGCAAGCAGCGTAACGGCCCGACCGGAACGGTCAAGATGACCTTCCTAGGGGAATATACGAAGTTTGAGAATTTTGCAGCACCTGGGTCTTATTGAGGCTTTCTACAGCACCTCTGCGGCATGATCTGCTAGGCGAGAGCGTTCACCGCGTTGCAAGGTGATATGACCGGAGTGAAGCCACCCCTTAAATCGATCCACTGCATAGGTGATGCCCGAGGAACCTTCGGTGAGATAGGGTGTGTCGATCTGGGCGATGTTGCCCAGACAGACGACTTTGGTGCCAGGACCTGCCCGTGTGATGAGGGTTTTCATCTGTTTGGGGGTCAGGTTTTGTGCCTCGTCAATGATGAGAAACTTATTGAGAAAGGTGCGCCCCCGCATGAAGTTGAGCGATTTGATTTTGATGCGGCTTCGGATGAAATCCATGGTGGCTGCATGGCCCCAATCCCCACTTCCGCCGCTTTCATTCTCATGGGCACCTGACGCATGGGGCGTGGCTCGATGGGTTTCTTGAGTGAGCACGTCCAAGTTGTCTTCCAAGGCCCCCATCCAGGGGGTCATCTTTTCTTCTTCGGTGCCGGGTAGAAAACCGATGTCTTCCCCGACGGGCACGGTGACGCGGGTGATAATGATCTCGACATAGCGTTTCATTTCCAGCGTTTGCGTCAAAGCCGCCGCGAGGGTGAGCAAGGTCTTGCCTGTTCCTGCTTGTCCCAACAATGTCACGAAATCTATGTCAGGATCCATCAGCAGGTTGAGCGCGAAATTCTGTTCCCTGTTCCTGGCCTCTATGCCCCAAACGGAATTCTTGTGATGGCTGTAGTCAACCAATGTTGAAAGAAGAGCGGTTTTACCGTCAGTTTCGCGGACGATAGCGTGAAATGGTGAGGGTTGTCCTGCTTCGAGAAACAGGCATTGATTGATCAGAAAAGTGGGGCAGAGGGGCCCTGCAATTTTGTAAAACGTCCGTCCCTCCTGCTTCCAAGACTTCATGTCTTGACCGTGTTTTTCCCAAAAATCGGCAGGGAGTTCGAGCGTGCCGGTGTAGAGCAGATCGGTGTCTTCCAGCACTTTGTCGTTGAAGTAATCTTGTGCTTCCATGCCCAGCGCGCGGGCTTTGATGCGGATATTGATGTCTTTCGAGACTAGGATGACATGACGGTCGGGTTGTGTTTCTTTCAAGTGGATGACCACCGCCAGAATCTGGTTATCCGCACGGGAGGTTGGTAATGAATTGGGCAGTATGCCGTTCATGATTTCTGTTTGCAGATAGAGACGGCCTGATGCAATCCCGTGAGAAGGTTCGGTCAAGTCCACGCCGTCCTTGATGGCTAATTCACAGCAGGAGATGATTTCATCCAGCATCCGGCTGGTTTGTCGTGCATTGCGGGCTACTTCCGACATTCCCTTCTTGTTGGCATCCAGTTCTTCGAGCGTCATCATCGGCACAAAGACATCATGCTCTTCGAAGCGGAACAAGCTCATCGGGTCGTGCATCAGCACATTGGTGTCGAGCACAAAAAGTTTGGTGGTGGGGTGGGTCATGAGTGTTACCTCCGTGGAATTAGACATTGGAATTGTTCTTTGTCAGTATCGTTGACGAATGATACTGATGGATTTAATCGAAGCACCCGCTTAATGCCACTGCCATAGCCGCTATAAGGCAACACGTTTCTACAAATCGAATTCAAAATTGGATTACGGTGAATTGATAAACCGTTTTTGATCTTTTCCACGGTTAAGGAATTTGGCAGTTTTCCGGGACTAATGATTTCCAATCGGTCGCTGAATACAAAGATTTTCAGTGAAGACGGTATGTGGTAATCCCTATGCACCAATGCGTTTACAAGTAATTCACCCAGCACATGTTCATCTATTTCCAGTTGGGTTTGAGCATTGAAGTCTTCGTTGATGGGAAGGCGGCTCAAATTATTTCGCAGAAAGTGCATGGTGTTTTCATATTGCTGGCGCAAACTGCCTTTGATGGTCGATTTGGAAATAAAACTACTTACCCCTACATCGTTACCGTCAAAATGTACACAATCCACATAAAACGAGGGATTGAACCGTTGCGGCGTTTTACCAAAAATCATATTGCCAGCCAGAGTCAGATGACTATCACGCAACAGGTCAAGGTTTTGCAAGACAGTTATTAGCTGTAGTTTTCCGTGTTTGAGTTCTTCATAAACATCATGATTGTCTGCATCTAAGAACGCATAGAATGTTTCTGTATTAATATCCGTGATGTCACTACGTAGAAGTACCTCTTCATCGGCAAACAGTCGTTCTGACTCTGCAAATAATCGTCGTAATTCATCTGGCGACATTTTGCGCTTGTCACTGCCGGATTTTGTAAGATATAAGCCTTTGCTGGTCTGATAAGGACGACTCTCACCTCGCCGCACATGCAATGTGATGATGCGTTGTCCGTGGAGATTGACGATCTCGGTCAGAGGGTAGATAGGCGGTTTGATGTTTTCATTAGCGGTACTGCTAATAAGCTGGTTGATGCGATGGATTTGCGCATCATTTAATCCGACTACGGAGCCATTATCGGCCACACCGATGAGCAGAACTCCTCCTTGCGCATTTGAAAAGGCGACGAGTTCTTCAGACAACCGATTGGCATCGGTTATGTCTTGTTTGAACTGGGTGACACTGTCTTCACCATTGCGGATACGATCAAGTATGTCGTGTTCTTGTGTAGAGGGGCTCGTGGGTGGATGTTTCATACGATTTTTCACTGCCTCGATGTTGAAGGTGTCTGATTATAGAAACAATAGCGGTTTCGCCCTGATTCCTTGGCGCGATACATGGCTTTGTCGGCATGGCGTAGCAAACTACCGGCATCTACGTGGTCGTCAGGATAAAGGGAAACGCCGATGCTGGCGGAAATTTGTGCGGTGTCGGTGTCATTGTTCAGCGTGTAGGGTTCAGCCACTGCAATCCGCAGA
>JAUYFZ010000261.1 GCA_030689585.1 Rhodocyclaceae bacterium
AGACAAACCGCACCCCGCTGGAAGTCATGGCAAGGTCGATTCCGTTCAGGCTCGTATTAATTGTTGCGAAAGTTCTCGTCACATGGTTCACCCCATCCCCTCCCCAACCCTCCCCTTGAAGGGGAGGGAGAGATGCTCCTCCCCCTTCAAGGGGAGGGAGAGATGCTCCTCCCCCTTCAAGAGGAGGGAGAAATGCTCCTCCCCCTTGAAGGGGGAGGCTGGGAGGGGGATGGGGGCAAGAACTTTCGCAACTATTAATACCGATAATGCGCAGTGAGAGTCGTTCGGCCAACGCCACCCCAAAAGGATCGTCCACGTTGATCACCGCAGCTTTCAGCCCCGGCTGGTCAAAGAGTTTGGATTTTTCAGCCCAATAGGCCTCCATCGTGCCGTGGTAATCCAGATGGTCGCGGGTGAAGTTGGTGAAAACGGCCACATCGAAAACCACTTCATTCGTTCGGCCCTGATGAAGTCCAATGGAAGAGACTTCCATCGCGCAGGCGATCGCGCCTTGTGCAGCGAGTTCGGGCAGCAATGACCGCAACACCGTCGCCCCGGGGGTTGTGTTGGGGCCGGGCACCAACGCGTTGGGGAATCCATTCCCCAAGGTGCCAATCACGGCACATTTTTTACCGAGCAGCGTCATGGCTTGAGCAATCCACTGCGTGACAGAGGTCTTGCCATTCGTGCCGGTGACACCGACCATGAACAGGCCAGAATTCATTGAGCAACTCCTTGAGCGACCAGCAGAGATTTTGGTGCGTCGTGCGATATGCCGAGTGTGCGCAATGCCCCTTCCATCACCCTGGCAAACACGGGGGCGGCCACATCGCCTCCGTAATAGACGGCTCCGGTGGGTTCGTCAATCATCACGGCGACAATCAACCGGGGATCGGAAACGGGGGCAAATCCCACGAAAGAGGCGACATATTTGTCAACATACGCATTGCCTTCCAGCTTGTGCGCCGTGCCTGTTTTTCCGGCCACGCGATACCCCGGAATAGCAGCCTTGGGGGCCGTGCCACCGGGCGCGACGACCATTTCCAGCATGGCTCGCATTTCCCTGGCGGTCTGTGCAGAAAAAACGGGTTTTCCACGGGCGGGGGGGGAATCGAGTTTTATCAGGGATAGCGGGGTTAAGTCTCCTTCCCGTGCGAACGGCAAATAAGCGTGGGCCAGTTGAATCAGCGTGACAGAAATGCCATGTCCGTAAGCCATGGTGGCCTGTTCGATGGGTCGCCAAGATTTTGCGGGGCGCAGCCGCCCACCGGCTTCACCCGGAAATCCCAATCCCAGGGGGGTGCCGAAACCAAGGGTATCGAACATCTGCCAGAGATCATCGGGCTTCATGGAGAGGGCGATTTTGGCCGCGCCAATGTTGGAAGATTTCTGGATGATCTGGGCGACGGTTAATTGAGGAGCAGGATGGGCATCGGAGATCGTCGCCGTGCCGATCGTCATTTTCCCCGAGCCGGTCATGATGGGGGTATTGAACAGCACATTCCCCTTTTCCAGGGCCAGGGCTACCGTAAAAGGTTTGAAGGTGGAACCGGGTTCGAACGTGTCGGTGAGTGCACGATTGCGGAGTTGCGTGCCGGTCAATCGGCTTCTGTCATTGGGGTTGTAGGTGGGCAGGTTGGCTAACGCCAGCACTTCGCCGGTTTTGGCATCCAACACGACAATGCCGCCGGCCCGTGCGTGATGGTCGGCGATGGCTTGCTTGAGATGGGTGTGGGCCAGATATTGAATTTTGGCATCCAGTGACAAAGTGATGTCTTTGCCCTCTTGAGGAGGACGAATCAATTTTGCATCATCAACAATCCGCCCACGCCGGTCACGAATGACTCGTCGGCTCCCCTGCTTTCCAGCCAGAAGAGGGTTCATCGCCAGTTCGATTCCCTCCTGCCCCGCATCTTCTACGTTCGTAAACCCCAGCATGTGCGCGACCATTTCACCGGAAGGATAAAAACGGCGATAGTCGTTTTGCTGATGAATGCCGGGCAGATTCATCGCCGCTATTTTGGCGGACAAGTCGGGGGGAACCTGTCGTTTGATGAAGACAAAATCCCGCTCCGAGGAGAGCTTTCTGTTCAGATCGCGAACGCTGAGTTCCAAAAGCCGTGCAAGCTGTCGGGATTCCGAGGGAGTTAAGCGTGCCGCCTCTGGAATGGCCCAAATAGATTTAACCGGAGTGGACACCGCCAAGACATCACCATGTCGATCTGTGATACGACCGCGTGTGGCGGGGATGTCAATGACCCGCTCATAACGGGCCTCTCCTTCTTTTTGCAGAAAATCGTTTTGTATCCCCTGCAAATAAGCGGATCGCACCACCAGGCCGCCGAACATCACCAGCAATAAGCCGACGACGAAGCGTGCACGCCCTATCGGTAATCGCTGTGAGAGGAGGGGGCTGTGGGAGAGTTTCACGGGTCTATGACAAACGTTCGTCCGGGTTGCGGGGGTTTCATGCCCAGTTTTTCACGGGCCATTTTTTCGATACGCGAATGGGTAGCGTACGTACTCTGTTCAAGCTGAAGTCGTCCCCATTCATCCTCCAATGCCTGCATCCGTCCCTGTTCCCGCTCTAGTTCCGTAAAGAGCCTGCGCGCTTGATGGTTGGCGTGAACCGTCGCTAGCGCGCAGAGCACGGCAACCAGTAACAGGAAGAAATTGGAACGGATCATCTTTTTTCAGCCACTCTCATCACGGCACTGCGAATACGCGGGTTGACGGCTATTTCTGCTTCTTTCGGCCTGACCGATTTGCCGATCAGACGCAATCGGGGGGAGGGTAAGTCCGCCGCCTTGACCGGAAGACGCAGAGGCATCGCGGGCGGTTGTGACGTGCTGCGCATGAACCGTTTGACGAGGCGATCTTCCAGCGAATGGAAACTGATCACGGCCAGACGACCGCCCGGGGCGAGAATATCAACGCACTGTGGCAACACCTGTTCTAGCTCCTCAAGCTCCCGATTGATGAAAATCCGTAAAGCCTGAAAACTGCGCGTCGCGGGGTGCAGGCTCTGGTCGCGCGAGCGTGTGACCTTCGCCACGACATCGGCAAGCCTTCCTGTGGTTGAAACACTGCATTCGCACCGAGCAGCAATAATCGCCTTTGCAATCGCATGAGCAGACCGTTCTTCGCCATAATCCCTGAGTACCTTTCCTATTTCATGTTGATCAGCCCGTGCCAGAAAATCCGCCACGGTTTCTCCCTGCGTCGTATCCATGCGCATATCCAGCGGCGCATCAAAACGAAAACTCATCCCCCGTTCGGGGGTATCCAGTTGCGGCGAGGACACGCCCAAATCCAACAAAATGCCATTGACTTGCGCTATTCCCAACTCACTTAGCACCTCTCCAATGCGTGAAAACGCCGAGTGCACCATCAAAAACCGTTCATCTTTCCACTGCCGTCCTACGTTGACTGCGCTGACATCCCTATCCAGCGCAATGAGTCGTCCCGCCGGACTCAATCGACGAAGAATTTCCTGACTATGTCCACCGCGTCCGAAGGTGGCATCCACGTAGAAACCATCGGGTTGGATGGACAGTGCCTCGACTGCTTCAACAAGAAGGGCACTGATATGTTCATCGCTCACAATGCAACAAAACCCGGGGGGAGTAATTTGTCCCCAAGTGCCAACATGGCCGCCTGTTGTTGCTGCCACCCCACCTCCGACCAGATTTCAAAACGATCTACCTGACCCACCATCCAGATATCCTTTTCGAGGTTGGCATAGCTGCGTAGTGCGGGCGGAACCAGCATTCGACCGGCAGAATCGATTTCAATTTCTTCAGCAAAACCGATCAACAACCGACGCGCCAGGGCTGAAAGCTCCGTAATCCGTTGTTGGATAGCCAGCCAGGCGGGTTGTGGATAGAGCAATAGACAGCGTTCCGGGTGCGCGGTGAGCACCAAAGAACCATTCGCGGGCGAACAAAGCGCGTCGCGACGACGCGTCGGAATCGCCATGCGTCCCTTCGCGTCCATGCTCAGTGCCGTTGCCCCATGAAACATAAATATCCCTTCTTCTCCACTTATCCCCACTTTACGACAACAAATCTCCATTCGTCAAGCAAAATTTGCAGTTTTTTTAAGCGCAACAAGGAGTTAAGTAGGGTTTGTGAAGGACGCACGAAGACTATTTCCATAGTAATCAATGGGAATAGAAGCGGTAGTTAAAGTGGTTTGGTAACTACTCAGGTACGGTCGGAACACAGCTCTCCTCCCCCTTCAAGGGGAAGGCAGGGAGGGGGATGGGGGGGATTCCGCGTAGAACCCCATCCCCACCCCAGCCCTCCCCGTGAAGGGGAGGGAGATTGATGCCAACCTGAGTAGTTACGACTCAGGGATAAAATACCCGCAAATGACATTGGAATTAAAGTGAACGCACTCAACGGGATCAGATTAAAACCTTTTGCCAGCAAATACATTTGGTGGAAAACACCGGACGAAGCAGTTTCCATGCCCTACCGAGTCATCGCACAGGTGATGAATATGGGCGATTACGCGGATGTTCAAAGGTTGGCTCATCAAATGGGGGATGACGTACTACGAGAAACACTGTGTCACGCGGAAGCAGGACAGTTTAACGAACGCTCTTGGGCCTATTGGCATTACCGGCTCGGACTGTCCAACGTGGATCAGGTTCCGCCGCTTCCCGTCCGGAGATTCGCATGAATGCCGCCTTTCACCCCCACATGGAAATTCTGCCGCCCGCGCAACAACGTTTATGGTCGGAACTCAGACCGACGATGGCTCTCGGTTTTGGAAACACCTTGAGCATCCTCATTCCCTATGGCGATTCAGAACATACCCATGTCAAAGTTTCTTTTTTCGGCGCACTAGGCTTTGGTCGAGTCGGTAATCCCGACCTCACCGAAGATGGTGTTCTTCAAATAGCTTCACTCAATGATTTGATGGCTACCAAAGTCAAAGTCATCCTCCAACGGGCGGAAAAAAAGGATTATCGTGACATTGCGGCAATGATCAACGCGGGGGTCAATCTCTCTGTAGGACTTTCTGCCGCTTGCGAACTCTTTGGTTCAACTTTTCAACCCAGCGAGAGCTTAAAAGCGATGGTTTATTTCAATGATGGCGACCTGCCTACTTTGACCGCCGATGAGAAAAACACCCTCGTGACTGCGGTCACTAACGTTCGGGAACTTCCGGAAATCGCCATCCTTTCTAAACAGCTTGTCTAACTCGCATGGTCGCCAAGCCCACCCTCGTCCTATGAAATCCGTCCAATGCGATTAAACGCCCGCCCCCCTTCGCCCCCCTCTCGGGGGGTTCTTATCAGCTCGCTACGCTCGTTTGATACGGGGTACTCCGAACTGTTTTTTTCATGTTGCCTGGTTATTTCACGCGGCTCTATGCGGTTTGTAGTGGGTAATCGAAGCGGTTGTTGCGGCCTCCCTCCCCTTCAAGGGGAGGGCAGTACCAATCTCCCTCCCCTTCAAGGGGAGGGCTGGGGAGGGGATGGGGTAAAAATGAAGGGACAAACAAG
>JAUYFZ010000263.1 GCA_030689585.1 Rhodocyclaceae bacterium
TTGATAGACCTGAAAGGTTTCGTCGGTGACTTCTTCTACGGCTTGGCGTGCGAGGTTGGGGGATTGCATGGCGGCCGCGATCTCCCCTTTGTCCTGACGCTGTGCCTGTGTGCCCCGTGCCATGGCAGAGGTGGTGGCTCCAGCAAGACGGTGATTAGCGGAAGCGGTTTGAATGGCATTCATGGATTAGGCCGTTCCATTTTCGCGGGCTTTGCGTTCACGTTCTATTTTGATGATATGACGCTGAATCAACGTCAGCATCGGGCCGGGTAATTTAATGAATTCGCAACCAGCACGCTTAACGAGTGCGCCGCTTCGTAAAGTAATGTCGAACAAACTCTTCACTCGCAACGTAGCGGTGACAATGCCGATTTCAGGAAGATCGATGCGGCAGTTTTCAAAGGTGGTGCCTGTTTCAAATGGAAAATCGACCGGAGCTGCGGCAAGACCGAGTCCTCCGCCACCGATGTCGATGACGCTGACTTCAATCGATTCTTTCGACATGGCCAGTTCTTTTTTGAGCGGAATCGTGCATTTCAACGGACGTGCGATGGGGGAAATCAGACGATAGAACTCTCTGCGTTGCAGTCGGAGCAGGGCCACGGGCAGCGGGGAGCGGAAGGCAGGGCTTCCTTCATAATCGATTTTTGTAAAACGCCCTACTTGGAATTGAACTCGTACTTTATTTTGCGAAGCGACACAGTGAAATTTTTTGGCCTCGACCGCGCGGCGGTTCATGTCCTGACTGCTGCCGAAATCGAACACGATGCCTTCGTCGTCCAGTGCGATGATGGTGGTCAACAGAAAATCTTTGCCCTCATTGAAGTAGACCGTGATCTTGTCGCTTTCTGCGGCTAGGTCCCGCAGAACGTACATGATTTCGTTCGGACTTTCCAGAAGGTAGCGGGTGTACGCATCGTCGTGTGGAATCAGTGCGTTGTGTGCAGGTTTAGCAGGCGGAGGGGATGCCTCAGCGGGCTTGTCTGTCGGCGAGGCGGGTGGGGGGAGGGTTTCTTCACTCATAGGGTCAGGATTCTATGCGATGTATCTGGTTTTGTGACTATAACTTTTGTTCTAGTCGATAAAGCCACGCTAATAATTCTGCGATAGCGATATAAAGTTGGGGGGGAATATGACTATCCAGATCAACTTGAGAAAGTAACGTGACCAATTCTGGAGATTCGTGCACATAGATGCCGTGGCTTTTGGCACGCAGGATGATTTCTTCCGCGATGAGACCGCGCCCTTTGGCGATGATACGAGGGGCGGCATCCCCCGGTGCGTAGGCCAATGCGACGGCCAGGTGTGTTTCATGAGGCATGGGTTACATTGCATTCAGAAAGACGCAAACCTGCTGCTTCCATGGCGGTGGAAAGGTGCGGTACTGCATTTCGCAGATCGTCCGTGGTGTCGGTGCTGTGGGCCATGATGGTCAATCGCACGTCGTTTTTGGCAATATGGAACGTGGCATCCATGCCGCCTAATCGGGGGAGTGACAGACGAACCGTGGTTGACCAGTGATCCAGTGCTTCTGATTCTGCCCCACGTTTTTCGTGATCTTCCTGTTTGATTTCCCATTGCATGGTTTGTCCGGGCCACACTTCACCCCGCCATGCCAGATGTTGTGTGGCGATGGAATCGAGTTGCTGTTGCACCAATGCTCGCAACGGTTCTGGCACGCTGGAGGTTCCGTCAGATGAAAGGGGTAGGGCTTGCTGTCCCTGAGGTTCGCGAAGTAATGTTTCAACGGGACGTTGCCCGGCAACCCACTGGGACTGATGTGCTTCGTAAAACAAGCCGCTTTCGGTGGCCGCTTTGGCCAACGAGGGAGCCAAATTTTGGGCGGCTTTTTCACCGGTAGGTGGTTGTGGTAGCAGGGGTTCACCGCGATTTAGTAACGCAGGGGTGGGTTTTTCACCTTCCCTGGTCAATAGCTGCCCGATGGCGCGTGCCGCGCTGGAGAGCGACGTGTGGGGATAGGAGGCTGCCTCTTCCGACACCGGAAGATTATCAGTGAGAAGTTCGGCGCCTTGAACTCGTTGGGCGATGAGCGTTTTAGAACTTCGGTCTGTGACGACGAGTTCCAGCACATCTCCGTCCTTGGCCCCTTCGGGTAACTGGAGGGTGAGCAGTCGTCCGGCGACGAGTGCTTTATAAAGATTGCCCGGCAGTTCTTCGTGAATGCGTGCGGTAAACCGGTTTCCGGGAGCTAATTCCGGCAGATCAGAGGGAACTTCGCGAACGGGGCGTGCCGGCTGAAGCAGATGAGCTTCTGACTCCGCTCTCATACGCAGTGCAGCATCGGGAGGGACCATGACCATGATGCTCCCTTATAACCTGTAGGCGTGTTCGACCTTTCGGCGCGTGACGGCCCCTTCCAGAAACTGACGCACATTTTCCATCCATGGTTCGGTGTGGCGGCGAATTTCGGCATCATCGTCGAGAATGCGTCGAATCAATGTTCGCTTCATCTGGATTTCATCGGAGGAGAGAGGGTCTACATCCAATCCATGGGTGAGGGTGTCGCGTAAGGAGGACACATTTTTCTCAAGAGAAACCAGCTCATCCCAATCGTTCGCCTGCGCGGCGGAGACCATGCGGGCCGAAAAGGAACTCATCTCTGTATAAACTTCTATTTGGGAAGACATGAGAAGCATGGTAACGATCAGGCGGCCATTCTGTTTGCGGAAAAAACGGCGGGATCGTCGGCTATTTCTTCCCACGCCCCCTTCAAATCATCCAAAAGATGCCTTACTTCTTCCAGAGCCGCCTTATCATTTTTCAGATTGGCATGAAGAAGCCGGTTACACATGTAGTCATAGAGGGCGGCCAGTTGTTTCGGTAATTCATTGTCGAATTCGAGATCGAGGCTGACTTTCAATCCATTGCCGATGATGTCAATGGCCTTGGAGATCGACTCCCCCTTCTTGGCCACGCTGGTCGGGCCTGTGCTGTGAGTCATGTGATAACTAGCGGTTGCTAGGGCGACTAGGGCACCATCGAACAGCATCAGGAGGAGTCGGCGCGGATCAGCACTCAATACAGCAGTTTCCAAATTGACGGCGGCGTAAACGGCAGCGGAATGTTGGTTCATGGCGGTCATTGTCCGAAAGGTGGAGAACATGGGAAGCATGAGAGTGACCCTTGTTATAGGTTGGCGAGCTGTCGTGAGAGAAAGCTTGAAGTGGTTTGCATGTTGGAGATCAGAACATCCAGGGCGGTGAATTGGGCGCGGTAACGCTTTTCGAGAGAGGATAACCGTCGCTCTGCGGTGGCTTGGTCTTTATCCAGCGCGGTAATGAGAGCGGTCAGACTGGTGTTTTTGGTCGCCATGATGCCGGTGGTCGAGAGCATGTTGTCGGCTGCCGTATCCATGGCGGCTCCATAGGCTCCAATGGTTTGCGCCACAGCGGCGAAATCAGAGGAACTGGCGGTAGTAAGAATCGCGGTATTGAGAGACAGTGTTCCGTCTGCGCCGAACCTGACCCCCAATGAAGACATCGAGGTATAGCTGCTCGAAACCCCTGCGGGCGTTGAAAAGATGGCATCGCGTATTTGGGTCATCACGCGGGTGATGCCTTGATCGCCATTGAAATAACCGGAGATGCCGGAGGTGGAGTCGTATTTTGTTAACGTTTTGACTTTAGCGGCCAGTGCGTTGTAGGCGGAAACGAAGGTGTTCAGTTTGGTCGTGAGCGCGGCGGGGTCGTTGGCCACGGAGAGTGTGGTCGCTGCGTTGTCGTTGGTGGCGAGTAACGTGAGGGTCACACCCGTGACGGCATTGGTGATGGTGTTACTGGTGGTGTTGGCGAGCGTAGTGCCGTCGATCTTGACGATGGCATCCAGGGCGGCGGTTTGTTGGGTAAGCCCGGTGGCAGTGACGGGGGCGTATCCGAAGGTGCCAGAACTCACGGTCGAGACAATTTTTATCTTGTCCGACGTGCCGGTGTTATCGCTGGTAATGACGAGTTCGGAACCGCTTGCGCCGGTGACGATGGTGGCGTTGACCAAGGCGGTCGACGCATTGATCGCATCGCGCATCTGGGCGAGCGTTGAACCTGCGGCAATGGTGACCGCGACACTGCTGGTACCACTTTTTTGCGTAAAGACACCGCCGGATACGCTACCAACATCAATCGTGAGCGTGCCCCCGGAAGAAGGATCTGCCCCTGCGGTTGATTTTAGTTTGTTGGCGACGGCCAGTTGTTCGACTTCCAGGCTGTAATTGCCGACCGAGGCGGTGCTGGCACCGGAGGCCGTGGCGACCGTGGTGGCGACTCCGCCAACTGTCGCCTGGGCGACAGAAGCCGTATAGGAATAGGCTTCGGTGCTGTTATCGAAGGCTTCCACGGAGGTTTCTAGTGTGGATAGCAGACTTTTCAGCGTGCCCAGTTCGCTTAACCGCGTACGGGCCAGCGTTTCCTTGCTTTCAAGTTTGGTCAGCGGGCCACGCTCGGCTGCCATCAATTTGGCAATAATGCCATTGATGTCCAAACCGGAGCCAACCCCTGCTGAAGTCACACTTGCCATTTCAATCACCCTTTGCCACTGTTGTTATGGAATATTACGGCAGGAAATGAAAAATCTAAAGCACCAAAAAAGGCTCTATGTGGTTTGTAGTGGGTAATCGAAGCGGTTGTTGCGGCCTCCCTCCCCTTCAAGGGGAGGGCAGTACCAATCTCCCTCCCCTTCAAGGGGAGGGCTGGGGAGGGGATGGGGTAAAAATGAAGGGACAAACAAG
>JAUYFZ010000278.1 GCA_030689585.1 Rhodocyclaceae bacterium
ACTGCCAGTTCGCTTCCAGTTGCTCTCCACCCCGCTTCACAGCGACGCAGTTACCTTCAGCTTCGAGGTCATGGCTTAACTCGGCACGGACTTTCACCATGCTGTTTGTACGCCTTCGCAGGCGCACAGCCCTCCCCTTGAAGGGGAGGGAGACCGCAACAACCGCTTCGATTACCCACTACAAACCGTATAGAGCCAAGTATAATGACCGAACTTCGTTCTCTCGGTACTGTCATTCCGTGTTGATTTATGGGTAACGTAAGAATTTTATTCGTCTGCATGGGTAATATCTGCCGCTCTCCTACGGCGGAAGGGATGATGCGTGCGTTGGTAGAACAACAAAACATGACAGAAAGAATCGAGGTTGATTCGGCGGGTACTCATGGTTATCACGTGGGGAATCCACCCGACATGCGTGCCCAAAAAGCCGCTGCCCTACGGGGGGTTGATCTGTCCGGCCTGCGGGCGCGTCGTGTGGCCGAGGAGGATTTTGCGGCCTTCGATCTGATTTTGGCGATGGATCGAGATAACCTGAACTTGCTTCAACAGTCCTGCCCCAAGGAACATTTGGGGAAATTGGGGTTGTTTCTGGATTACGCAGCAGACCACAAGGGCCAAGAGGTTCCTGATCCTTACTACGGGGGAGGCGACGGGTTCGATCTTGTTCTGGACTTGGTCGAACAGGCCGCCTCCGGCCTGATTGCTACGATACAGTTGGGTGAGTTTCTACCATCTGCATCGGTTCTGCGTTAAGAACAACCGCTTGCTTCGGTTTACGACCCAAAGTGGGGGCGGATGATTCCGTGGAAGGGGTGATTGCCCGCTGCTGAGTTTCGATCATCACGAGTCCGGCCTGCTTGAGAGACATGGTTTCCACCACAGGGGCCACAGAAATCGGAGCCGGAGCGGGGGGGGTGATCTTGACAATGGGCGGTGCGATGATCTCCAGCACAGGTGCGGGGTTCATCACAGGCATGCTTTCCGTAACAGGCGTGCTTTCCGTAGTAAATGCGAGTTCACTCTGCGCGAGCACTTCCACGGCGGGCTGTTCGTCAGCGACACCTCCGCTACGCCCCCTGCCTCGTCCTTTACGACTATTGCGACCATTACGATTCTCGCGTTGCCCTTCCTGTGTTTCGGGAGGGGCAGCGTTTGGCAGAGCTTGCGATTCGTTCACGAGAACAGGCTCTCGATCCTGTTTTTTGGCTTCACCTCGTTGACGGGGTTGATTACGATTTCGGTTCTCCTTCTGTGGTTGCGGATCAGAAGGTTGTTCATTTCGCACAGGGTCATTTCGCACAGGGTCATTTCGTTTAGGTTGTTGCCCCCCCTTATCAGGGCGTTGTTGCCTGTCTTGGCGCGGTGCAGCATCACGCGATGCATTACGTTCGCCACGGCCTCGTCCAGGGCGACGATTTTCATCGCCACGATCGCCACGATCGCCACGATCATTATGTCCACCGCGTCCACGATCTTTGCGATCCGCAGATTTTTTGGGGCGGGACGCAGAGGGTGACGGGGAGGATGTCCCCTTGAAGAACGCGATGATTCTGGCAAAAAAACCTAGTGGAGCATTTCGCTGAAGCGGTTCGACGATGGGGGCAGGAGAACCGAGCGTGATGCTTTTAACAACGGCTTCTTGTTTTGGGGTTTCTTTTTGAGCCGAAGGCGATTGATAGGCTTCTGCTGATTTTTCAGCTTTCTCGACCATCTGATAGCTGGGGGTGACGACCTCTTCCTCATTGAGCTGATCGTGCCGGAATCGGGCAATTTCGTGATGGGGAGTTTCCAGGTTGCGGTTGGGAACAATCACGAGATTGACGCGATGGCGTACTTCAATGTGGGCGATATCGACACGTTTTTCATTGAGCAGGAAGGTTCCTACATCGACAGGAACCTGAATGTGAAGGGCTCCCGTATTTTCCTTCATGGCCTCTTCTTCAATGATTCTAAGGATATGGAGTGCCGCTGATTCTGTGGAGCGGATATGACCCGTGCCGGTGCATCGCGGACAGGTGATGTAGCTGGTTTCAGCGAGGGCCGGACGTAGACGCTGGCGTGATAATTCGAGTAGTCCGAAGCGGCTGATTTTGCCTGTTTGAACGCGGGCACGGTCAAAGTGCAGTGCGTCGCGCAGACGATTTTCGACTTCGCGCTGGTTTTTGCTGCTCTCCATGTCGATGAAGTCGATGACGATCAGTCCACCCAAATCGCGTAGGCGGAGTTGTCGTGCCACTTCTTCGGCCGCTTCTAGGTTCGTCCTGAAGGCGGTTTCTTCGATATCAGAACCTTTGGTGGCGCGTCCCGAGTTCACATCCACGGAGACCAAGGCTTCCGTGTGATCGATAACAATCGCTCCGCCTGAAGGCAGGGTGACTTGGCGCGAGTAGGCCGATTCGATCTGGTGTTCGATCTGAAAACGCGAAAACAGGGGAACGTCATCGCGGTAACGTTTCACACGGGCCAAGTTGCCCGGCATGACGTGCGACATGAATTGCTGGGCTTGTTCAAAGATGTCATCGGTATCGATCAGGATTTCGCCAATCTCCGGATGGAAGTAATCCCGAATGGCACGAATGACGAGGCTGGATTCCTGATAAATGAGAAAAGCACCGCTTTGGGATTGGGCCGCTCCGTCGATGGCGCTCCAGAGTTGTGCCAGATAGTTGAGGTCCCACTGGAGTTCTTCGTAAGTACGGCCAATACCAGCGGTACGGGCGATCAGACTGGCCCCGGGTGGGGCTTCCAGTTGATCCATGACCTCGCGTAGTTCCTGGCGATCTTCTCCTTCGATGCGGCGCGACACCCCCCCCCCGCGAGGATTATTGGGCATCAAAACAAGATAGCGGCCCGCCAATGAAATAAAGGTGGTGAGTGCCGCCCCTTTGTTGCCTCGCTCATCTTTTTCAACTTGGACAATAATTTCCTGACCGACAGTCAGGGCATCTTGAATACGTGCCTTGCCTGCGTCGATGCCTTGTTTGAAATAAGCGCGTGAAACTTCCTTGAAGGGAAGAAATCCGTGTCGCTCGGCTCCATAATTGATGAAAGCAGCCTCGAGGCTGGGTTCGATACGGGTGATGATTGCTTTGTAGATGTTGCTTTTGCGTTGCTCTTTGGATGCCGACTCGATGTCGAGGTCAATTAATTTTTGACCATCAACGATCGCGACGCGAAGTTCTTCGGCCTGCGTCGCATTGAATAACATGCGTTTCATATGTGCTCCCGCGCGGATGACAGGGCATGATGACGAATGCAGAGTACCGCTCGGTATTCGGGCGGTCATGATTTTGTTTGCGGTGAGTGGTGGAAACAATCATCAATGTTTGAAGGTGGTGTCCTGTGGTCGCAGGCTTGGCGTGTGATAAGCCAAGCCGCCGCATGGTGAAATCGGCAATCGTCAGTGCCTGTGGTGTGCGCAATTCAGTGGTAATCAAGTAGTATCTCCGCTCTTTTAAGCGGACGATGAGTTCGGTGCCTCCTGTCACAAGAGGATAAACCGGCGCACAGTATATTTCAAATGAAGGACTTGAGCAAAGATTCTGTCACTTGGCTGACGATTGATGAAGATTTGGCCGGAGGGCGGCTTGATAATTTTTTGGTGAAGATCGCCAAGGGAGTACCGAAAAGCCACTTGTACCGGATCATTCGCAGCGGTGAAGTGCGCGTCAACAGTCGTCGGGCAGGTGCAGATTACAAACTGGGCGCAGGGGATACCGTGCGTGTGCCCCCCATTCGCGTGGCGGAAAAACCAACGAATCTGGCACCGGCGAAAGAGTTCAGCATTCTTTTTGAGGATGAAGCCCTTCTGGTCGTTGATAAGCCTGCGGGGGTGGCGGTGCACGGGGGGAGCGGGGTGAGTTTTGGCGTGATCGAACAATTGCGTCAAGCACGTCCGCAGGCAAAATTATTGGAACTTGCCCATCGTCTCGACCGTGAAACCTCTGGAATAATGGTGATTGCCAAGAAGCGTGCCGCGCTGACAAAGTTACATGACATGTTCAGGGAAGGTCGCATCGCCAAACGCTACCAGGCCTTGGTGCTGGGGCGTTGGTTGAATCCAGTGCAGCATGTCAAACTTCCACTTCTGAAAACAGTCAACGCGGAAGGTGAACGACATGTTCTTGTTTCTCCAGAAGGAAAGCCGTCTTACTCCATTGTTCGTCTGAAAGCCAGGTGGGAGAATTTCAGTCTGGTGGAGGTGGAGCTTAAAACGGGTCGTACCCATCAGATTCGGGTACATCTCGCGCATCTGGGATTTCAGGTGGCGGGGGATAGTAAATATGGTGATTTTTCGATCAACCGAAACCTGCAAAAAACGGGATTGAAGCGTATGTTTCTCCATGCGGGGCAACTTTCCTTGTCGCATCCGTTGAGTGAATTGCCGCTTACCTTGGAATCTCCGTTGCCGGTGGAATTGGCAGAATTTTTGAAAATTTTGAGTTCACGTGAAAGGCAAGAGAATGGCGAGGCGTTTTGAACTGATTGTCTTCGACTGGGATGGCACGCTGATGGATTCAGCAGGCACTATCGTGACCAGTGTGCAGGCTGCTGCGGTCGATCTGGGGTTGGAACCCCCCTCGGATGAGCGGGCACGTCATACCATCGGGTTGGGTTTGAAAGAAGCTGTGCGTTACGCGTTGCCGAATTTACCGGAAGAGCGATATGACGATTTCATTGATCGCTATCGGCATCATTATTTATCACGCGACCATGACTTGATGCTGTTTGAGGGGGCGGACTCGTTGATTCGAACACTGCGAGAATCTGACTATTTGCTGGGCGTTGCAACGGGAAAATCCCGGCTAGGGCTGAATCGCGCCCTGACGGTCAGCGGGTTGGGCGAATTCTTCCATGCCACTCGTTGTGCGGACGAATGTCATTCCAAGCCTCATCCCCAGATGCTGGAGGAATTGATGCAGGAATTTGAACTGTCACCGGAGAGCCTGTTGATGATCGGTGATACGACCCATGATCTACAAATGGCGCAAAATGCGAAGGTGTCTGCCGTCGCTGTGACGCATGGTGCGCATTCGCGTGCCTTGTTGGAAACGGAATCTCCCTTGTTTTTGGCAGATGATATGGGGGAACTCATGGAATGGATAAAAGGATAAGGTATGTCTGACATAACGCAAGAACCCCATTGGGAGCGCGGGGTTATCGAAAAACTGGCCTTGGACTCACTGACCGAACAGCGTCGGCATCGACGTTGGGGGGTGTTTTTCAAATTGCTTGGTTTTGCTTATTTGACACTCATTTTGGCTGTCTTGGGCGATTGGAGTGGATCCGGCGGTATGTCGGACGGGCAACGGCATTCTGCGTTGATCGACATTGAAGGCGTGATTGCCGCTAGGGGGGAAGGTTCGGCTGAAAATGTCGTCGCTGCCCTGCAAAGTGCTTTTGATGATAAAGGAGCGGTGGGGATTATCTTGCGCATCAACAGTCCGGGTGGTAGTCCCGTGCAGGCAGGCATTATCCATGACGAAATCTGGCGGCTTCGCGCAACGCACCCCGACAAACCTGTTCATGTGGTCGTGGAAGATATTTGTGCATCTGGCGGATATTACGTGGCGGCGGCGGCCGATCGTATCTTCGTGGATAAGGCGAGTATTGTCGGTTCCATTGGTGTGCTGATGGATGGATTTGGGGCGACGGGGGCCATGGAGAAACTGGGTATCGAGCGGCGATTATTGACTGCTGGAGAAAACAAGGGGTTTCTGGATCCGTTCTCTCCGCAGAATGCGCAGCACAAAGCCCATGCACAACGCATGTTGAGCGAAATTCACCAGCAGTTTATTGAGGTGGTGAGGCGGGGCCGAGGCACACGTCTCAAGGAAACGCCCGGCATGTTTTCTGGTTTGATGTGGACGGGCACCAAAAGTATCGAGTTAGGGTTGTCGGATGGGTATGGCACGATTGATTCTGTGGCCCGTAATGTGCTTCAAGCCGAAGAGATTCGTGATTACACCGTTCGTAAAAACTTTGCAGAGCGTTTTGCCCAGCAGTTTGGGGCTGAGGTTGCCACGGGTTTATCGAGTACCTGGAGGTCTTTTAGACTGCAATGAGCTTGCGATGAGATTGGCCCCTGCCTTGGCGATTTCGTTAGCTTTACATGGTGTGTTGTTGAGATCGTCCCCATCGTCGCAAGAGCAGGTGATTTCAGCAGCACCGCTGGTGGCGACGTTGCGGGTTCCAGTGCCGCGACCGACTCTACCGGCGGCGGCGATGGTCAACGGAACACGGGGGGTGACGAGAACGAATGACACGCCTGTCGCATCCCCTGTCGTGGCGGCCCCCACCCCTGTGGTGCCAATCATGCCGGAAGAAGGGTTGGATGCCGATGGGATGCGTTTGTTTCGGGTGTCTCTAGCGCGGCAAGCAAGCCGTTTCAAGCCGTATCCCTTTGTGGAAAAGGGGTCAGCAGATATCCGGCTGATATTTCGCACCGCAGGTGTCACTACAGGTATCACCACGGCAGAAGTCGCTCGAAGCAGTGGTGTTGGGAGTCTCGACGAGGCCGCGCTCGATATGTTGCGGCAGGCGGCCTCGGTGACGGTGATACCGGAATCACTTCGTGGGCGAGACTTCGCCGTGAATTTTCCGGTGGTGTTCGAGTGATTTATTGGCTCTATGCATACACATGCTCGAAAAGCGCGTAGCGCGTTCGCCGCCTTTCAATTCTTCGCCACCACCGTGTCGTAAAGTCCATAGTGAGACAAGCCTAGGTGGCTCTCAATACCCGTATAGCGTAGCTACGCATCTTCATAGCGACGGAAGGCGAAGACGGCCTGGTTCATCTGCTCGGTGTTGAACACCTTGAGGCGGACGAGCAGGTGAAAGTCTTTGACCGTCAATCCGGTAACAGCAAGAAAAAGGTCTGGTTCGAGTTTGGTGATGACATCCTGCAACGTGTTCTCGCGGAAATCGGTGAGGTACATAAACGCCGGAATGCGGGTTGCGAACTTGATCAGCTTTTCCTGAACCAGCTTGCGCTTGGACTTGTATTCCCTCTCCTCGTCGGAGAGTTCCTTCTTCTCCTTTGCCGACAAGTCCCCGTTCTTCGCCTTGTTCTTGAGTTCCTTGATCTTCTCGCTTTTGTTGATGATGGTCTCGATAATGTGGTCGCCGAGTGCTCGCCAGCCTTCGATGCGCTCCACGGCGGCCATCGCATCGGGATTGCCCATGATGCGCCGGAGCGTGTCGTTATCGACGTTCACCAGCAGTGCGCTCTCCCACTTACGTGCCAGCAGCGTCGCCGACGTGCCCGCCATCGCGATGTCGAGAATGCCGCCCGCGTCAATCTGCGTCATGTTCGCGCCGTCATAGGCCAGCACAGGCAGGAAGGACACCAGCTCCTTAACCGCATTCTCCGGGTTCGGCTCATTGGGAGACAGGCCGATCCCGTACTCCGAGAGTTGCCGCAGGGCGCGGGTGGGCGCGAAGTCGAATACGAAACAGACCGGCTTGAGAATCTCCTCCTCGTTGGGGTTGTCGCCGTTGGGATTCTTGATGGACCACGGCGACTGCACGCGAAACGCGGCCTGAAAATAGGTCTCGGGCGACTTGAGATTGCGCAGCATCAGGATCGACGACCACTGCGACACGGTGATGCCTGTAGTGAGCTTGCCGCACGAGAGCGTGATGGTCTTGGTGTCGAATCCGCTGCCGATGGCCTTGCGCACTGGCGGCAACGCCTCTAATCCGATTCCCGCCGAGGCGCCTGCGGCGACGACCACTTTGTACTCATGCCAGAAGACATTGTGCTTCTCGGCCAGCAGGTTGGCCATCGCATGACAGGCCGCGACGTTGGGCAGGAACCAGAACGAATGTTGCAGGTAGGGCAGCAGGCGCACATCGGAATACGGGAACGGTGGCCGCGTCCCCGTCTTCAAGTGCTCCACCGATTTGGACGCGTAGCCCCCCCGGATGATGTCCAACCATTTCTGCACATCGCTCTTGTGCTTGAACTGTGCCGCGTTACCTGTGCCCGATGCTTCGAAGAAGGTGTTGAGATCGAATTCGTCAAACTCGCCGCCGCTCGCAATAGCCAGTAGCTCATCCGGCATTTGATAGGTCAGCAGCCGCATCTGCGGCAGCGCAGCGTAGGGGTTCCGCTGGCCCGGATTTTGGGTGGGAAACGCCTCCTTGGCACGCTGCTCGTCGGTGTAGGTCCAGTTGAATATCTGTTCCTCGATGAACTCGCCGGTCGCCAGCGCCTTGAACGGTGTGCCGGAGAGGTACAGGTACGCCTTGGTGGTGATGGGCAGGAACTCGGCTTCCTTCTCCGAGAGCACAGTGAGGTCTTCGTTCATCTCCTCCAGCCCAACGGCGTATTCGAGCTTGGCCTCCTTCTTCGCGACGGCCTCCTCTTCGCCTTCGAACAATTCTTTTGCGGTCTCGCGCCAAGCCCCGAAGTGGTACTCGTCGAACACCACAAGATCCCAATTTACCGTGTGCAGCCACTCGTTCTTGGGTTTGATGTTCCCGACTGCGTCGCGACCGAGCAGGTCCTGAAAGGATCCGAAATAGACCACCGGCTTCTTGCGGTCAATCTGCGTTGGGTCGCTGCCGGACGAACGCGAGAGGTACTGCCAGCCATTGAAGTCCACATGGTTTTCCAGGTCGGTCTGCCAGGCATCTTCCACCGCCGGTTTGAAGGTGAGCACCAGTACCCGCTTTGCGCCGAGCTTCTTGGCCAACTGGTAAGCGGTGAAGGTCTTGCCAAAGCGCATCTTCGCGTTCCACAGAAAGCGCGGAGCAGCGTTCTTTTTTTCGGCCCAGATCGACTTGTAGTAGTCAAAAGTCTTGTTCACAGCCTCGGTCTGCTCCCAGCGCATCGGGAAGGTTTCGTGATGCGTTCCCGTGAAGTGCTGGCCGGTGCGCAGCTCGGTAAGTACAGTTTTCACTTCCTTGAGCGAACAGCGCATCCACTCCAACTCGACGTTCTCGAAACCTTTCCTGACAAGTGCCGCACGCACTTCGTGATCGCTGAAGAGGGTGCCGTCGTCGCGCTCGGCGAACTCGTCGAGTTCGATTCGGTAGTTCTTGATGGCCGCAGTCTTAAGCTGCTCGGCAACGCGTTGCTTCACGTCGCGCGTGGTCTGACCTACCTTGAGGAGACCCTTGTGCGCCTTGTCATCAATCGAATAGGCGTAAATGCGCGGTCGGGCTTCCGGCTTGGGCGCGAGGACTTCCTCGATGCTGGGTTTACTCATGACAAGCTTTCGATGACTTCCCAGTGACCGGCCTTGTCGGAGCCGACACGGTTGAGCCGACCCTGTTCACGGAGTGTTTTGAGATGGCGTTCTACGGTTCTCGTGGTCTTGTTCAGCAGGGTCGCCAACTCCCGGGCGGACAACTGGGGCTGCCGCACCAGCAATTCCAGAATTCCGTCGCTTACACCGACATTTACACCGACATTTACACCGACATTTACAGGAACATCGGCTACCGTCTCCGTCGCGACATCTATGTACTTGTACAGCGAATTGCCAATGGCATCGAGCATAAAACTGATGAACGGACGGCAATCCATCGCGCCAGCATGTGAATCCTGCAACGCCTTGTAGTACAGCGCCTGATTGTGGTGAACCAGGGTTTCGACCGGCATCCAGGCAAACAACGGATTCCACTGGGCAAGAATCAGCGTTTGCCACAACCTTCCGATTCTGCCGTTGCCGTCACGGAAAGGATGGATATATTCCAGCATGTAGTGGACAGCGGAACTCTTGATAAGCGGGTGCGCCCCGCTGGACTTCCCCCAGTCCAAGAGCTGCTCAACCCGATCGGGGACTTGAGCTGATAGCGCGCCGCGATGCAACAGCGTGCCATCGCCACTCACCACAGCCACACCGCCCGAACGGAACTGACCCGATTCGCCGATTAGCGCATCGGTCAGGTGCGCGTGCGCCCGCAGCAAGTCGGCTGACGACCAAGGGTCATAGCCAGGCAACTCGTTGTAGGCATGCCAGGCGTTCTGCACCTCTTTGATGTCCTTGGGAGGCCCCCAGACCGGTTTGCCGTTAATGACATCGGTCACCTGGCCCAAGGTGAGCTGGTTGCCTTCAATGGCAGTTGAGGCGTGCACCGAGAGAATGCGATTGAGCCGGCGCAGGTGCAGCACATCACCGGACTGCTCCTCGCTGATCTTGACGCGCTCCAGCAGGGCGTGAATCGCGCCGATATTTTCGTGCCACTTCGGGTCTTCTGTGAAGAACTTCTCAAGCGGAGTCATGAGCGGCTCTCCGGCTTACTCATCGGCGCTGCCCTCAAGGGCGGATTCGATGAGGCATCGCTCTTTTTCGATCTCCAGCCGGAGTTGCTCTTCGGTTGGCAGGTTGGGCAGGTATTTCGAAGCAAAAACCTGCCTGTTCTCGTTCAGGATCGAATATTTGGCCACCGCTTCGCCTTTGTCCGAGCAGAGCAGCAGGCCAATGGTGGGATTGTCGCCTGGGATTTTGAACCGGTCTTCGTAAAGCCGCACATAGCCGTCCATCTGCCCGACATCGGCATGGGTGAGTTTGCCCATTTTCAGATCAAGCAGCAGAAAGCACTTCAGGACATAGTTGTAGAAAACCAGATCGATGTAGAAATCGTCGTCCCCGAAGCGGATGTGCTTTTGCCGGGCGACAAAGGAAAACCCCTTGCCGAGTTCCAGCAGGAAGTTTTGCAAGTTGTCGATAATTGCCTGTTCGAGTCTGCTTTCATGCAGCTCACAAAAATCGGGAAGCCCCAGAAACTCCAGCACCATCGGCGACTTGAGCAGATGGGATGGCTGAACCCTTTCGCCGGGCAGGCGCTCACGGCCATCGGGCAGCAGCCCCTTCTCGCCGCGATTGGCCACAATCCGGTCATAGTAAAAACTGTGAATCTGCCTTTCCAATTGCACCTTTGACCAGCCGCATTCGCTGGATTCCCGTTCGTAGAAGTCGCGGGCAGCCATATTTCCTACCCGCATCAAGGCGCGATAATGCGACCAGGTGAGTTGCGGCGAGAAAGTCTGCAGGGATTGGCTACCTGCTGGGGATGAAATAAGGGGGGCAGCCAATTCTCTTCCCGCCGGGGAGAGAATCCCTGCCGTAGTCGATTCTCTTCCTGTCGGGAAGAGAATCGCATTTCTATCGGAATACGCCAGGTAGAACTGCCTGAAACTCCACAACACCGGGGAGGAAAATCCCTTACCGTACCGCTGCGTCAGCCGTCCGGACAGGTCTGCAATGACTTTTTTGCCATACTCAGCCCGCACCTCGCCACCCTGCAATTCCTGCACGATCTCGCGCCCGATCAACCAGTAGGCCAGCACCATCTGGGTGTTTACAGCCTGGACAACATTGCCCCGCGCCTGATCAAGGATGGAAACGACGCGCCCAAAGAGGGCTTCCGGCTTTTCCGCAGAAATCTGCCGCTTGGGTTTATTCATCGTCGCCTTCGTCCACGGAGACTTCATCGAACAAGTCGCTCGTCAGTTCCATCGGTCGGACAACTTTCTCAATGAACTCGATCTCGCTCGCAGAAATGCCATATTTGGCGTACAGGTCTTCGTCCGTCCACCGCTTCGTCCAATCTTGCGTCGGCACGAAGGTGTAGACCTTGCGCGTGGTGTCTTGCGAAGGCTTGTGCAAAAGAATCAGGAAGCGCGTTAACCGACATGTGAGGTAGGACAAGACACTCTCAGCCTCGACCTTCGAGTCAAGCACCCCAATGTACATATATGTCCACGACGAAATACTTCCCGGCTCCCCGATAAATGGGGTGCTGAGGATGCGGTGCGGGTAGGTGTCACGGTTGCCAGTGCCCGGCGCAGCGCGGCCAATGAAGACTTTCCACTTGTCGAAGACAGATCGTTCCTTTGGAATTTCTGATCTTGCGACGTATCCTATCCCGCCGTTGCGGTAGACCTTAAGGTCATCACCTGACCTCTTTTCTTTGCCCCTGAATGTGCTTTCGAGACCAAAAGAGCCAATCGAGCTAACAAGCTTCATGAACTTCTTCGCCTCGGGCAGTTCCAGGGTTTCATTGCTGCCCGTTTCGACGGCCATAACTTTCTTGAGGATCGACAGCCCTTCATTGAAGCGGATGAATACGTCCGCGCCTTTTTCCAGAAGTGGACGGCTGGCAGTGGAGACAGGCCAGTCCTTGAAATGGGTGGTCACTTCACAGAGGCCGGGATGGTCACGATTCCACAGGAAATAGCAGACGCCGCCTTTAAGTCCGACCCCTGGAAAAACGTCGGAGGCGGTGAGGAAATCGTCAATTGAGCGCAAGCGAGCATCGTTAAGCATCGACTCACGAAATTCGTCCAGACCCATGCCACCAGCGAACCATCGGGCCGGAATAATCAGGCATAGAAATCGGGGATCAAGCGTTTTGGCCTGCTGCACGAACTGCTGGTAGATGGGGCGTGCCTGCGTGCCAAAGCCGTCGGTGTTGAGCTGATACGGCGGATTTCCAATGATGACGTCGAACTGCATATCGCCTCCAAACAACTCGGTCATCCGAGTCTTGATGTTGTCGGTGTGAATGAACGCGTAAGCGTGAGTTTCCAGCACCTCGCCACGATCCAGCGCCGCCTGGCTGGCACCGCAAAAGGTGCATTTGCTGTTGGCCCAGGTGTGCTCGGTGCGCTCAAACCAGATGTTGCCCGCGCCACTCGTGAAGGATTTGGCAATGGAGTGCTGGCCATTGGCGTGCTTCGAGCAATACACGCTGCGCCGCGCCAGCAGGCTGGTGAGATGCGTGATGCCGATGCCGAACACCTGTTTGGTCAGAATGTGATTGACGCGCTCGTTGAGGTCAGGCATTTCGTCTGCAAGACCTTTGTTCAGACGGTTGGTAATTTCCCGCAGGAACACGCCCGACTTGGTGCACGGGTCGAGGAACTTTACGGTTTTGTCCGTCCAGAGGTTCGCCCCGTTGTGGCTGGCCGCCCACGCGCAGGCCAAGGTATCCAGCATCCGGTTGGCGAACTCCGGCGGGGTGAATACCTCGTCGTTGGAAAGATTGGCAATGCAGGTCAGCACATCGGGATTGCGGCCGCGCAAGGAGAAACTGACCTGTTCGGTCATTGGGTCTCCTTCAGCATTCATGGTTGTTTCCCTTCCAGTTGCCGTGTGCCCGCATCGGCCAACAGCAGCTTCATTTGATGAATGGCGGTTTGGTTCAGCAGTGTCAGCCGTTCGGTCTGCGCTACCCATTCTTTGACGCTGAGCTTGTAGTTGTTGAGCCCCGCCTGACTTTTAATTGTGGCGAAACCGCCATAATTAAAATTCGGGTTATGAACCTGCTCCCAGATGCCTATAAATTCAACGGTGTTACGGTTGCGCAGCCAGTCGGAAATGAAAAACTCCCCATCCTTTGCCCTGAGCATGTCCGTAAGCGAGATGAAATCCTTGTCGTCTTCGGAATAGACCGTAATGGATGTGCCCTTCACGTTGATTTTCGTCATGATTATTCTCCTTTGATACCAGTCAACTCGCTCACCGTCATCGGCGAATAGGTCTTGATCGGAGTAAATATCTCATGCTTGCCGAGGTGAGCGAAGAGAGATCCTTCCTGGCTGAAGGCCGACGAATGCGTCAGGGTGTCGAAGCGAAAGTCGCGGCGCTGAAACTTTCCCTTGCCCAGGTAGCCCCATTCGGCAAAGGTAATCGGCTCGTTGCGGCTAGTGCACATCGCCAAGGCATCGCCATGCACCAGATTCTGCGAAAGTACGAATGTGGCTGCGCGATAAAAATTATCGGCCTCCTGCATATTCAGGTAGTCGGCGAAGACTTCCAGCATATTTTCACGGCACTCGGCGATGTTGTCGGCCAGAAGCTCGATCCCGTAGATACACATCAGTGCCAGCAGCGCATAGTGCCGCTTTTCAAAGTCAGATTTCCCGAACTTGCACTCGACGGCCGCGAGCTTGCGCTGCAAGACCTTGACAATAAAGTTACCGCTTCCACATGCCGGTTCCAGAAAGCGAGAATCAATGCGCTCCGACTCTTCCTTCACGAGGTCGAGCATGGCATCGACCATCCATGCGGGGGTGAATACCTCTCCGTGGTCAGCGACGCGTTCTTTAGACTTGATCAGGCTCATAGGTAAACGTAGGCGGCGCTATGTGGTTTGTACTGGGTGACATGCCATACCGCTGACATGACAGTCTCCCTCCCCTTGAAGGGGCTACCGTATGCACACATCTTTTAACTTGTTGATTGCACACGGGAAAAGATGCGCACCAAGTTCCCTCCCCTTCAAGGGGAGGGAGACTGCAACAACCGCTTCGATTACCCACTACCGGATAGAGCCACGTAGGCGAAGACCACACCCTAATTAGCCGGATGTAAATTTCGTCGCCAACATCCGTTTATGGATTATGTGCTGGACTTTGTTTGTCTGGAGAAGTGCTTGATTATTGAAGTAGATGGTGGACAACACATGGGAAGAGAGCATGACAGTGACCACCGCATAGAGCCGATTTACTCTACTTTGGCCTTGCTGCGCAGCTCATTGATATGTCCATCGACAATGCGTTGCTGGATGCGTTGGGTGAGTTGCTGTTTGACTTCATCGAGGGCGGGAGCCTTGATGTCACGTACGTCTTCCAGAAGAATCACATGCCAGCCAAAATCGCTCTTGACGGGTTTGTCGGTGTGCTTGCCTTTGGATAAAGCCGTCATGGCGGCGGAAAAATCTTTGACATAGGAAGCCGGTGCGGCCCAACCCAGATCGCCCCCTTTGTCTTTGGAACCGGGGTCTTTGGATTGCTTGGCGAGTTCTTCAAATTTTTCACCCTTGGCGAGTTTCCCAATGAGGGCTTTTGCCTCATCTTCTTTTTCAACCAGAATGTGACGGGCCTTGTACTCTTTGTCGCCCATGGCAGCGCGGATGATCTCGTATTCCTTTTTGATGGCTTCGTCTGTGACCGGATGGGTTTTGACGTAGCTTTGGAGATAAGCACCAATCAGCACGTTTTGCTGGGCCATTTCTACCTGTAGACGAACTTCGGGGACTTTGTCCATTTTCAGGCGCGTGGCTTCCTGTGCCAGAATCTCACGTCGAATCAACTCTTCGCGCACGGCTTGGCGCATCTGGTCGGACTCGGCTTGTCCTTGGGCTTTTTGCGCCGCGATAATGGCATCGGCCCGTGCTGGGGAAATTTGTTTGCCATTGACGGAGGCGTAGGGCTTGGCTGCCGTGGCAGTAGGGGCGGCGGCCAATGCGGAAGTGGCCAGCAGGGCTGTAACGAGTGTGAGAGAGAGTTTTTTCATCATGATGGAGTGTCCTTGAGGAGTGGGTTGGAACGCGGCGTATCTTACTCGATATGTTTTGAAAGAAAAAAGCTTTGGGCGAAGATAAAGAGCAGCATCAGACCCATGCCGCCGAAAAGTTTGAAGTTGACCCAGGTTTCTTCGCTGAAGGAAAAAGCGACGTAAAGATTGGCGATTCCCATAAAAGCGAAAAAAACAGCCCAAGCCAGATTGAGGCGGTTCCATAACGAATCAGGGAGCGTCATCTGAACTTCCATCATTTTGCGGATGAGATTTTTCTTCAGGAAACTGTTTGATACGAGTAGCACGAGGGAAAACAGCCAATAGAGCACCGTGGGTTTCCATTTGATGAAAGTAGGATCGCGTAGTAACAGGGTGGCTCCCCCGAAGAACACAATCAGCCCCAGACTCACCCAGAGCATGGTGTCTACTTTTCTGTGACGAAACCAGACCCAGCCGATTTGGGCAAAGGTAGCGGCGATGGCGACTCCTGTGGCGGCATAAATTCCTGCAAATTTATAGGTCGCGAAGAAGAGAATGATGGGGAAGAGGTCGAAGATGAATTTCATAGGGCGGATTATAATTCGGACATGTCAAAAATTATCAAACTGCGCGGCACGGCCGCTTTTTCAGATGCCCGTCTTGCTAGGCTTCAGGAAAATATAGGGGCGGCACTGGTTGCCGAGTATTGGTATTTCATCGAAATCGAGGGAGAGCTTGATTGCAACGAACTCTGCCGCCTCAAGGAGTTACTGGGGACATCCCAAGAACCTCGTCGTGAATCAACGGGGTCGTTGATTCTGATTGTTCCGCGCTTAGGCACGCTGTCGCCCTGGTCGTCCAAGGCGACAGATATTGCGCACAACTGTGGTTTTACACAGATTAAACGGATCGAACGAGGCATCGTCTATGACACCACAGCTCCGGTTGACATGGCCCTGTTGCATGACCGGATGACGGAATCGGTGTTGGATTCTCTTGATGCGGTCGAGCCACTGTTTCACCACGTCGCACCGCAACCTTTGTCGACGGTCAAACTTCTTGAGGGGGGGCGAGAGGCGCTTCTGGCCGCCAATGCCGCCTTGGGGCTGGCGTTATCTGAAGACGAAATCGATTATCTGGTTGAGAATTTCATCAAGATCGGACGCGATCCAACGGATGTGGAACTGATGATGTTCGCTCAGGCCAACTCGGAACATTGTCGTCACAAGATATTCAATGCCTCGTGGACGGTGGATGGCAAAAAACAACCTTTATCGCTGTTTGGCATGATTCGTGAATCGCACAAGGCCTCTCCAACGGGAACGGTGGTTGCTTATTCGGATAACGCCTCGGTGATCGAAGGGGCCAGAGTGAAACGTTTCATGCCTGATGGGGGGGGAACCTATGGCATGGTCGAAGAGATGACGCACATCCTGGCCAAGGTGGAAACTCATAACCATCCGACGGCCATCTCCCCCTTTCCGGGGGCGGCGACGGGTTCCGGTGGCGAGATACGGGACGAGGGGGCCACAGGGCGAGGATCGAAGCCTAAAGCGG
>JAUYFZ010000288.1 GCA_030689585.1 Rhodocyclaceae bacterium
CACCTTGGAAGGGATGGTTCGAAATACAGCGGAAGCCCCTCGGTTCTGAACAAAGGCATTGACCCGAAAACGAGCAAGGTCGGGCACGGCAAACGAAAAGTCGCATTCCAGCGTTTCCTCATAGTGCTTGCGCTGCCCGTCGTTCATCACGTCATACACCATGGCATGAACATCCTTGTGTTCCATGGCCGGCAGGTTGATCCGTCGCACATCCCCGTGGACGCGAATCATCGGTGGCATCCCTGAAGAGAGGTGTAAATCAGATGCTTTGTTTCTAACGGTAAAAGCTAAGAGTTCAGAAATGTCCATGGAGTTTCACCGGCGATATACTAGGGGCCGTATATGACAACAATTTCCGAAAACCTGCAAGGTATTCATCAACGCATTCGTCATGCCTGTGCAACGGCAGGACGCGATCCGTCGGGTGTTACCTTGCTGGCGGTCTCAAAATCATGGCCCGTCCCTGCGCTTGCGGAAGCGGCTGTCTGCGGTCAACGCGCTTTCGGTGAGAGTTATGTGCAAGAAGGACTCATCAAAATCAATGCGTTAGCGTCCCTTGGCCTCGAATGGCACTTCATCGGGCCGATACAAAGCAATAAAACTCGCCTCATTGCCGAAAATTTCGCCTGGGTGCATTCAGTCGACCGATTCAAAATCGCAGAACGCCTGTCTGCCCAACGCCCGCCGCATCTGCCGCCCCTGCAAATTTGCCTCCAGGTCAATGTCAGTGGCGAAAAAAGCAAGGCGGGTTGTCTCCCGGAAGAAGCCGCTCCGTTGTGCCACGCCCTCCTGCAGTTGCCCCATCTCACGTTACGAGGGTTGATGACCATTCCAGAACCGACGGAAGATGTTTTGCGTCAACGCCTGCAATTCGCCCGTCTGCGTGAATGTCGTGACAGAATCAACACAGAAATAATGGACAGACCACTCGACACCCTTTCCATGGGCATGTCGCACGATCTCGACGCAGCCATTCTGGAAGGGGCAACACTCGTGCGAATAGGCACGGCCATTTTCGGGACGAGAACTCGCATGGTCACGAAGCCCGCCCCGCATGATGAAACTTAGGGCATCTACCGACCCCATCCCCCTCCCAGCCTCCCCCTTGAAGGGGGAGGGGCTTAACTCCCTCCCCCTCCAGGGGGAGGAGACTAACTCCCTCCCCTTCAAGGGGGAGGAAACTAACTCCCTCCCCTTCAAAGGGGAGGAAACTAACTCCCTCCCCTTCAAGGGGAGGGTTGGGGAGGGGATGGGGTATGTATTTCACACTAACCTGACTAACGGCGGTTTGCCTATCCACGCCGCTGACCGTATGCGTACTGTCTTTGCTAACCATCCGGCTATCGAGCAAATCGTTCTCTTTGGTTCACGCGCCAAAGGCAATTACAAACCCGCTTCAGACATCGACTTGGCCGTCTTTGGTTCACTCGGTGATTCCGAACTTGGTAATATCGGCTGGGAACTCGACGACCTGCTTTTACCTTGGGAAATTGATCTAATTCCGTTTGAATCCATCTCAAATGTCGATCTGCGTGAGCACATTGCTCACGTCGGTCAACCTTTCTTCATCCCCTCCCAACAAAATTCAGCCATAAGGTAATCATGCAGGACTACACCATCGAAGACTTGGATCCCACCGGCGAAATCCGTGCTGTATTTGCCCAAGAAGCCCGCGAACAGCTCTCTTCCATGGAGGAGGGTCTGCTCCGCATGGAGCAAGGTGAGAGCGATAGCGACACCCTCAACGCTATTTTCCGTGCGGCGCACACCATCAAAGGGGCCTCTGGCGTGGTCGAACTGCACCACATCGAAGCCTTCACCCATATCCTCGAAAACCTGCTCGACCGCTTGCGGATGGGTGAAATTACCCTCAGCAGTGAGTTGATTTCCGCGCTCTTGAAGGGGTGTGACCATATCGGTGCTCTGCTTGATCGTGTCGATCAAGGAGATCGGACACCGGATCCCGACTTACAGCAACTCGGTGAAACCACGGCGGATATTTTGCGCGCCTTTACGCACACAGTGACGCACACAGTAGCCACTTCCACCCCCACCCCCACCCCTATTACCGATACCGTCGAAGCCACGGTTCACCGCGATGATAACGACGAAACCACGGGCGATTGCTGGCACATTTCGATCCGTTTTGGGCGTGATGTCTTGAGGCAGGGCATGGAACCCCTGGCTTTCCTGCGTTATCTGTTGAACTTGGGCGAGATCGTTCATCTGACTACCCTGTGCGATGCCCTACCGCCCGCCGAGGAGATGGACCCTGAAGCGTGTTATCTCGGCTTTGAAATCACGCTACGGAGCCATGTTACCAAGGAGCAGATCGAGAACGTCTTTGCCTTTTGCCGCGATGACTGCGATCTCACCATTTTGCCGCCCAACAGCCGCGTGACCGACTTTCTCGACTTAATCGAACGTCTGCCTGAAGAGACGATGCGGCTGGGCGAAATTCTCGTCAAAACAGGGGCCTTGACCCAAGAAGAACTCGATCAGGGATTGCGCAGTCAAGCAACGAGTAGCCAAACCACCGAACAACCCGCCCCCGCCCTAGGCGAAATTTTCGTCGATAAGAAAATGGTGCAGCCAGAAATCGTTGCCGCCGCAGCCGCCAAGCAAAAACAGGTTTCCGACAAGAAAACGGCCGAAGCCAAACTCATTCGTGTTCATGCCGATAAACTCGATCAGTTGATTGATCTGGTCGGCGAACTGGTGATTGCCGGCGCTTCCGTTAACCTACTGGCTAAAAAAAGCAGACAAGCCACGTTGAGTGAGGCTTCTGAAATACTCGCCCGTTTAGTGGAAAACATCCGTGATTCCGCACTGCAACTGCGCATGGTGCAAATTGGTGAAACATTCAACCGCTTCAATCGTGTCGTGCGAGATGTTGCAAAGGAACTGGGCAAAGAGATCGATCTCGTCATCAGTGGCGCAGAGACCGAGCTGGACAAAACGGTCATCGAAAGGATTGGCGATCCCCTCATGCATCTGGTGCGCAATGCCATGGATCACGGCATCGAACCCGCCGCCGTGCGTATTGCCAATGACAAACCCCCCAAAGGGCGCATCACACTCAACGCCTATCACGATTCTGGCAGCATCGTTATCGAAGTGATCGACGACGGCGGCGGTCTCAATAAAGAGCGCATCGAAGCCAAGGCACTGGAGCGCGGCCTAATCCAACCCGGTCAAAATTTGACCGAGCAGGAAATCGTCAATCTTGTCTTTGAAGCTGGTTTTTCCACAGCGGATAAGGTCAGCAATCTTTCGGGACGCGGGGTTGGCATGGATGTGGTCAAACGCAATATCCAAGCACTGCGTGGCACCATCGACATTCAAACGGAGTTAGGCGTCGGCTCCAGTTTTATCATCCGTTTGCCCCTTACCCTCGCCATCATCGACGGATTTTTAACCTCGGTGGGGGCATTCACCTACGTCATCCCACTTCATAGCGTGGTCGAATGTCTGGCGTTTAACAACGAAGCCACTTGCGGCCACATGCTCAACCTGCGGGGCGAAGTGTTACCGTTCATTCGTCTGCGTGAACTCTTT
>JAUYFZ010000289.1 GCA_030689585.1 Rhodocyclaceae bacterium
GGCCTATACCAGCCTCTGGATTCTCGGGGTCTCCACTGCCAACGGGTTGCCGCCGATCCTGGCCGGTCTGCTCATCGATTATTTGGGGATGGCCGGTTTCCGCCTTTGTTTTCTCATCGCCGGATGCGCCGGTCTGGCCGCAGCCGGCTTCATGTTCGCCTTGTCGCCGGAGGAGGGCAAGCCGCCCCTGCACGAGCTGCGGCATCTGATTCAGCCGAGCCAGCCGTTGCGTTCCCTGGCAAGGGTTTTTGGGATTACCTTGGGGTTTGGGGGAAAGAAGGGAGGGGAATCAGCTGGGGATGGTAGGTGAGAGCTAGTTTTTCAACTCTCTAAAAGCCGACGCTGTAACAGAGACTGCATGTCGCGGCGGCCATCGGCAATCAGCAAAATATAGACGGCATTGTCCAGAACTCGGTAGATCATCCGGTATGGTTTGAAGAAGATCTCGCGGTACTCGCGAATCCCCAAGTGCAGCAGTTCCTGCGGGTAGGCTCCGCGTTCGGGAGATTCGGCCAGGCTGGTGAAAGCTTTTTCGAGCTGCGCCAGAACGTAATCCGCCTTTCCTGGAGTGTCGTGCCGGGCGATGTAGCCATGCAGCTCGTCCATATCCTGGGCTGCATCATCGGTTAAGAAAACCGGATGCGGCATCAGCGAGTTTCCCGGCGTTCGCGTAGGCGCTTGATCACCTCTGCGGCGGGCTGGACCTTGCCTTCTTCGATTTGGCGGTTGCCGAGGGCCAGGATTTTCAGGAGCGCCATGGCTTCCTGGGTTTGCTCGTAGCTGGCAATGTCCTGCACGACAACCTTGGCTTCGCCGTTCTGGGTGATAACCAGAGGCTGCCGCTGCTCGCCCAGAGTGCGGACAATTTCAGCGGCGTGGGCCTTGAGGTAACTGATCGGCTTGATCTGGCTGGATAATTTCATGCGCCACCTGTATAGGTTTGAGTAAGACTAAATATAGTCTTTAAACAGGTCGATTGTCAAGGGCAACGGAGGCTATGGTAGGTGAGGGGGGCCTCGGGTGATTGAGCGGCTAAAATAATTTCTGCTGCCCGATAACCCCAGGGAGTCGCTTGGGAGACTGTATCCTCAGCACTTTATTGACATTCGTCCGGCCGGTCACAACCTGAATATCACGCACCGAAACACCAAACTCCTCCGCCAGGAAGCGCACCATATAGTCGGTCGCCTTTCCACCCCGTGGCACAGCCTTGACGCTGACGCAGAGTTGATGTCCCTTTACCTTGCCGATGGCATCTTTCTTGGCGTTGGGAGTGCCGAGGATATTGAGGACCAGAACATCGCCTTCCCAAGTATAAAACGATCTTCCCGTCATTCCTCTTATCCCATCGGGTAAAGAATCTCTTGATTGACGCTGTCACACTCTCTCAGGAGTTCCTTTGAAAGGACAGTTTCCGCTGCTCTGAGTGTATCGTCAAGCTGCGAAGGATGCGTTGCCCCGATGATCGTGCTTGGCACAAAATCAAAACTGAGCGTCCATGCTGCCGCCATGGTTGCCGGAGCAAGCCCATGTTTTATTGCGATGGCAGCATATTTTTGTGCCGCGGCAATCGATCGGTCGCTGGCGAATCGTCCAGCTTGCGCTTTCATCCTCGGATCAGGATTGGTCAGGTAATCCCCGAAGCGAAAGCCGTCCCAATGGTGGTCGGGCTTGTACTTGCCGCTCAATACTCCACCGGCCAACGGCGAAAATGGGAGCAACCCGACCTGCTCTTTTTTGCAGACGATGGCAATTTCATCCAGGAAGCGTCTGTTGAGCATGGAAAAGTTGTTCTGAATGCTTTCAAATCGCTTGAAGCCCCGATAACGGCTGGTCTCCAAGGCTTTTGTCAGGCCGTAGGCGTTCTCGTTCGAAGTCCCGATATAGCGCACCTTCCCACTCCGGACGAGTTGGTCAAGCGCTTCAAGGCTCTCTTCAATGGGAACAACGGTATCGGGCCAGTGGACTTGATACAGATCGAGGTAATCGGTCTTGAGTCTCCGTAAGCTCCCTTCGACGGCGGTGGTGATATGAAACGCATCGATGGCCGTCAGGCCGTGCCGCACCGGGGGGACGAACCAGCCATTGGCCGCGCCCGCGACTTTCGTGGCAATGATAATTGAGTCCCGTGGCTTACCTGCCAGCCACTCCCCAAAGATCTCTTCCGTGACCCCATAGGTTTCTGCCGTTGGCGGAACGGGATACACTTCCGCCGTATCATAAAAGTTGACGCCATTGGCATAGGCCTTGTCCAGGATTTCAAACGATATTTTTTTATCGCATTTCTTCCCGAAGGTCATTGTCCCCATGCAGATGTTGGAGACTCTCAGGCCGCTTTTTCCGATATAGTTGTATTTCATATGGGTGATCGTAATTTGTTGTATTTAAGGCCTCGGCAAGGCCCAGAACCGGTTCTTTAACGAATTGCTAGAAGCTCACCGGCTGACACCCCGTCAGTTCCCGGCGCTACAGACTCCGTTTCGTCTTTTATTTCGTTAAACAAAGTAAAGTCAGAAATACTAAATAGGGGTAACAATGTGGGTTTGGTTTCTCCATTTACGAAATCCCCCATTCTCTTGGTTCCGTGTTTCAACCGATGAAGGATTGTCTCGATAGCTTCGCAACTACTATCAACACCAATCCACCGTCGGCCAAGCCTAGAGGCCACAGCAAGTGTGGTACCCGATCCGGCGTAGCAGTCCATCACGAGATCTCCAGGGTTGGATGAGGCTTCGATGATCCTGGCCAGCAGCGCCGGGTTTTTCTCTGTCGGATAACCGGTGATGTGAATGTTCTGATTGTGCGCATCGCGCATATCCATCCAGATGTTTTGTAGCGGCACACCCGCACTGTTTTCGAGATAAATTTTCCTGCGTGGATTACCGGTAGGCGACCAGTAGATTTCTCCTTTAGCGTCCATCTCCTCCAGCTTATCCGGTGTGTACTGCCAGTGCTTGCCGGGCGGTGGCATCTTGCTCCGCCACGGTTTTCCAGTTTCGCCATTGCGCACGCCTGGGGCATGCACTGGAACTTTCTTGTAGCGACGGCCTTGATCATCAACGCACTGGTATTCCTTTTCCGCTCGCGGCTCGTCCCACAGCTCAATCGGGCGATTCCAAACGTAGGTGTCCGTCTTTGAATAAAAGAGGATGTAGTCGGCCACGTTGCCGTACGTCTTCCGGGTGTAGTTCTTCGGGTTGCACTTTTTCCGCGTGATGCAGTTGCGGAAATTTTTCTCCCCAAAAATTTCATCAAGGATGAGCCGCATGTGGAACGTCATGCGCTCATCAAGATGTAAATAGAGCGAACCGTCATCAGCCAGCAGACGGTGAATCAGGATCAAGCGTTCCCGCAGAGCTTCCACGAAGACAGGTCCGACAAGGTGATCGTCGTAGGCGTGTTTTTGCGTTCGTGATTCGAAGGCGGCAGCGGTGGCGAATGGCGGATCAATATAGACTAGCTTGACCTTACCGGTGACGGTTTTATCCTGTGCCATCGTCGCGAGCGCAGCTAGGTTATCGCCATGATAGAGGCGGTTGTCGCCTGTACTGTCGGCGGCATTAGACGTGTAGAGGCCTGGCGGAGTCGCAAGAATTTCCTCGACAGGTTTTTTCCCCTGGTACTCAAGGCGAAAACCCTGCTCGGCAGGTTCATGCCTCTGTATTCCATTGGTTCGTTTTCCCTTACTGGGGATAGGTACTGCCATATCAAGACCTCAACCATTTTGCTGTGATGCGATCCGGCATCATCCGCAGGGTAACAACCTTCACCCGCCCCGGCCATTGTTCTTCAATGTAAGCGTAATCGTTCCACATCGATCCAAGCAAGAGCCCCGGCCCATCGTTTACATAGATAACCTTTATGTGCGGCATCCCGTGACTGTCGGCGTAACCAAGAATCTCTTGAGAAACTTCGCGGTACTGACCGGTGCGGTCATCTTCCTGTGCGCCTCCCCGGTCAGAGTCATAACGGGCTAGACCGATCGCAAGTACCTTGTTGTTGTCAGTGATGACGAAATCGACAGGGCGATCCGGCTTCGGGTAGTCCTCGAACACCGTACCCATAAGCACGTCTTTGCCAGCTCGCTCCGGCCCTGCAATAATGCACCCAACGTGCTGGCTACGCAGAATTTCAAACACCCGCTCGGTCAGGTCATAGCCCTTCTTGCCGCGGTCCTTGTATTCCCACAGGATAGCACACAGCGCCTCATCTGGCATAGGGCGGGTCCCGAATTTCTGTTGTACCTCCACCACCCCACGGAAGGCATCACCGAACTGGGTGCAAATCTTAGCAGCGTCGTTCTTGCGCTTTAGCATCTCGACCGGTGTTTGTGGACTCACGTACTTCTTGAACACGCGGCAAAGCTGCGTCCGCATCCACTGATTCTTAGTATCCATAATCGACATGAAGAAGAACGTCGATGAGTGGGATGCCTTTAGCAGCCGCTCGAATTCGACCAGAACCGGCTCATAGAGTCGGCAGGCATCAGGCAGAATGTCTGGATAATACTCACCAGTGGCAAGGGTAATCCAGGCTTCAGCCTCATCCTTATAGTCGCCAAAACTGCGTTCTTTTTTCTTCAATGTGTGACACCTATGCAATGGTAGAAAATTAGGACATCTCCCCTGTTTCTTTATGGGCTCTGCTCATGTCCGCTAGACCAACTGTTCCGTGGTTAGGCCCATGGCCTTTGCCAGCTTTTCCCGGGTGGCCTTGCGCAGCTTCACCTCGCCCGATTCCATCTGGAAGAGCGCGGCCTGGGTGATCCCGGCTCGCTCGGCGACCTCGGCTTGGGTAAGACCAAGGTATTCCCGCCAGGCGCGAAGATTAGGTGATGTCCCGTTCAATGTGCAGGCCGACAACCTCATGGGGTACGTAATCTCCCTCCGGGATATGCGGAGTTTTTGGTCTGATCTGCGCAGCCTCGATCATCGCGTTTTCACCTCGTTAGTTTTGTTTTCCAAGTCCCTCGGCGATGAAGGCGGCCACCATGGCGTTGATGCTCACTCCTTCCGCCGCAGACCGGGCTGCCAGTCGTGCATGGATGCTTTTCGGCACCCGTTGCACCCATTTGCCGCTGTACTGCCCAGGTTCGGGAATAGCATCGCCGAACTCCCTTGCCGTCTCAATCCACGAGTGTTCCGCATCCATGGCGTTGGCAATGGCCTCCTCGATGGTCTCGCCATCGGACATGCACCCAGGCAGGTCGGGGCCCGTCACCAGATAGCC
>JAUYFZ010000306.1 GCA_030689585.1 Rhodocyclaceae bacterium
GCATTGATCTATATAGTTATTTCGACTTGTGGGTAATGGAATGCGCTTAACGCATGTAGACGCAAAGAAGGATGATGTGGATTTATTTGCAATAACTGCAATGTTTTTAGATATTGCTGGCGTAAATCAGGATGCCTTTTCAGCCAGCGCAGTGCGCGGCGGTTATAGGCTTCTGTAAAGACAAGCATAAAACTCATACTTGTGTATCCAACCTGAGTAAATGTGCTTCGGGTGACTCTCTTACACAACGTCCTGCGGCCATATCCTCACGGCTTTCAGCTAAAGCTGCTGCCAATTCGCATTCGCGTAAATAATGATGATGCGCCAAGTTCATCACCACGAATCTATCCTTACCGCGTACCGATACGATTGCCTCCGAATGCGCAGCAAGTATGGCCTCAATTGCGGCGACCCCTTTGATTTTTAAATCGTTTGCACTGATGTGAGACACCATACCTCCCTAAAGAAATTATTCTGCTTGTGCTGGCACCAATACTTCCCGATTACCCGCACCGTTGGCGGATGAAACGAGGCCGGATTTTTCCATGGCTTCGATCAGACGGGCGGCGCGGTTGTAACCGATGCGCAGGTGTCGTTGAACGAGTGAGATGGAAGGTCTGCGGTTTTTGAGAACGACTTCCACGGCTTGATCGTACATCGGGTCGGCTTCGGCATTGTCCGACGCGGTGTCGCCAGATTCTGCAGAAACCGTAGGGGGAGTATTCAAAATATCGTGGACATAGTCTGGCGGACCGACTTTTCGCAAGTGATCCACGATGCGATGCACTTCTTCGTCGGATACAAAAGCACCGTGCACTCGCGTCGGGACTCCCGTGCCGGGGGCCATGTAAAGCATGTCTCCCTGACCTAGCAGGGCTTCTGCTCCCATCTGGTCGAGAATGGTGCGCGAATCAATCTTGCTGGAAACCTGAAAAGCGATGCGCGTGGGAATGTTGGCTTTGATAAGACCAGTGATGACATCCACGCTGGGGCGTTGCGTGGCGAGAATCAGGTGAATGCCGGCCGCACGCGCTTTTTGCGCTAAACGGGCAATCAGTTCTTCCACTTTTTTGCCGATGACCATCATCAGATCGGCCAGTTCGTCGATGATGACAACGATGTGTGGAAGTGTGGTGAGCGGCTCAGGAGATTCGGGGAGCAAGGGGAAGGGGTTCGGCACATGTTCGCCCGTTTTGGCCGCTTCACGAATCTTGTTGTTGAAACCGGCCAGATTTCTGACCCCCATGGCAGACAGTAGTTTGTAACGGCGTTCCATTTCCCCCACGCACCAGTGGAGGGCGTTGGCGGCTTTGGTCATATCGGTAACGACGGGAGCTAACAGATGCGGAATGCCGTCGTAGATGGACAGTTCCAGCATTTTCGGGTCTATCATAATGAGCCGTACCTCTGAGGGTTCGGATTTGTAGACGAGAGAGAGAATCATGGCGTTGACGCCCACTGATTTGCCGGAACCTGTGGTGCCTGCCACCAGAAGATGCGGCATTTTTGCAAGATCGGCCACGACGGGACCTCCCGCAATATCCTTGCCTAAGACCACCGTTAGGGGTGAATGCATGTCGTGATAAATCTTAGATTCGATAATTTCGGATAGACGAACCATCTGCCGGCGCGGGTTGGGTAGTTCGAGGGCCATGCAGGATTTGCCGGGCACGGTTTCAACCACGCGGATGCTGATGAGGGACAAGGCACGCGCCAAATCCTTGGCAAGCCCGACGATAGTGGCTCCTTTAACGCCTGTCGCGGGATCGATTTCGTAACGGGTTATCACCGGGCCGGGCAGCGCGGAGACCACTTTAACCTCAATGCCAAAATCGGCGAGTTTTCGTTCGATCAAACGAGAGGTGAATTCCAGTGTTTCTATGGAGGGAATGTTTTCCGGTTGATGGATCGGTGCGTCCAGAAGATGTAACGGTGGCAATGTTCCCCCTGGGGCATCGAAGAACATCGGTACTTGACGTTCTTTATCGGCACGTATCTCGGCACGACGGGCCACCGGAATTTCGATTTCTGCGGTTTCAATGAGAAGGGGGAGAGGCGGATTGGCATCAAACCGTCGTCGTTCACTTTCTAAAACTGTTTTCCGTTTTTCGGCCAGCGCACGACCATAGCGACGATCCTGCCAGTATTCTCTCAGGCTAACCATGCCCAACCAGACCGCTTCCAGCAATGCGCCTGTTTTTTCGGCCAGTTGAAATAATGACAGCCCCAGAAAGAGAGAAAGGCCCGCCAACCATAACGAGAGCAGGATGAGCGTGCCCCCTATCGGGCCGAGAAAGACGGTAGCAAATCGACCGACCTCATAACCCAACAGCCCCCCGGGTTCCATGGGCAAGGGGATTTTGCTGGTCCAAAATCGCATGGCTTCAATGCCACTGCTTGCCGTCAGTAATACGACAAAACCCACCAGTGCAATCAACAGCGGGCGACGATCTGAAGAAATGACATGGGCGAACCCGATGCTGCGGGAACCTCGAATGACCGTAAAGAGGAGAAGGACGGCCAACCACCAGGCGGAAAATCCGAAAAGATAGAAGAGAAGATCAGCCAACCAAGCTCCAAAACGTCCTCCAGGATTGACAATGGCTTCGTATCGAGCAGCATGAGACCATCCCGGATCATTGAGGCTAAACCCCCAGAGCGTCATCGCCAAATACCCCCCCAAGGCCGCAACGACGAGCCATCGTGCCTCATGCAGGACGGTGGCGATCTTGTCGGGTAGTTGTGTGGGGGGATCAACAGGCAATCGGGTCATATTCAGTGAGTATAATGCCTCCTTCGATAAGTTTTTCTGGAGTTCCTATGACAACTCGCCACACGCCTCTATTGATCCTTGGTTCCGGCCCCGCCGGATATACCGCCGCTGTCTATGCGGCCCGTGCAAACCTAAAACCTTTGCTTATTACCGGATTGGCGCAAGGGGGCCAGTTGATGACCACGACCGAAGTGGACAACTGGCCTGGGGATGCCGACGGGGTCATGGGCCCCGATTTAATGGCTCGCTTCCAGAAACATGCTGAACGTTTTCATACCGACATTGTTTTTGATCATATTCATACGGTGAAATTGAAGGAAACCCCCATGCGATTGATCGGGGATGCCGGTGAATACACCTGCAACGCGCTCATCATTGCCACTGGAGCTTCGGCCCAATACTTGGGATTGCCTTCTGAAGAGATTTTTGCCGGACGTGGCGTTTCTGCCTGTGCAACCTGTGATGGTTTCTTTTATAAAAACAAGCCGGTAGCGGTCATTGGTGGGGGCAATACCGCCGTGGAGGAGGCGTTGTATCTGGCCAACATCGCCAGCCATGTCACGGTAGTGCATCGTCGTGACAAATTTCGTGCTGAAAAAATCATGCAGGACAAATTGATCGAAAAAGCCGCAACGGGCAACGTGACGATCCAGTGGGATTCTTCTCTGGACGAAGTGTTAGGCGACAAGACGGGTGTGACAGGAATGCGCATCAAAAATGTCAAAACGGGGGCGACGGAGGATATTCCCCTCATGGGCGTATTTATTGCCATTGGTCACAAACCGAATACCGACCTGTTCGTCGGACAGTTGGACATGGATCACGGTTATTTGGTGACGCAAGGCGGACGGGCAGGCAATAGCACGCAAACCAGTCTCACGGGTGTGTTTGCCGCCGGTGATGTGCAAGACATGATTTATAAACAAGCCATTACATCGGCGGCCACCGGTTGCATGGCGGCCCTTGATGCTGAAAAATATCTCGACAATCTGGAGTAAATATTCATGTTTGATGCCATTCGTAACAACAAAATAATCATCCAGTTCGTGCTGGCATTGATCGTTCTGCCCTTTGCTTTTTGGGGAGTGGAATCCTATGTGAGCAACGCAGGAGGAGGGGATGCCGCGACGGTCGGAGGAAGCCCCATCAGCGCAGAAGAATTCCAGCAGGCCCTGCGTGAACATCAGGATCGCCTTCGTCCGGCTCTGGACGGGCAGGTCGATCCTGCAATATTGGATAACCCCAAGCTGCGGGAAGAAATTATCGAACGTCTTGCCCAAGAACGCATGTTTGCGCTTTATGCCGATAAAGCTCGTTTGATGACCAGCAATGAACAATTGGCTCAACTGATTGCGTCGGAACCCTCCTTGCAGGAAAACGGACAGTTTTCACCGCAACGTTATCAGGCACTCGTGGCGGCACAGGGCATGAATGAAGCGATGTTTGAAGCGCGACTCCGCAAAAATCTGACCTTACAGCAAGCACCGATGGCGATAGGGGCGACGGTGTCCGGTCCGACGGCCTCGGAACGCTGGCTGGTAGGACAGCTTGAAGAACGTGAAATATCTGAAGTTTTGCACCGACCAGAATCCAAGATGGCTTCAGTCAAAATCACTCCGGAGGCCATTGCCGCCTATTTTGAGGCCAACAAATTTGAAATACCGGAACAGGTGCGTGCGGAATACGTGGTGCTGGATGGCACGGCCAAAGTCGATCAAGCCGCCAAATATGCCGAAATCGCGGAAGGATTTTCCAATGCTGTCTATGAACAGTCGGATAGTTTGGAACCCGCCGCAAAAAAATATGGATTGACGATCAAGAAAAGCGATTGGCTGAGTCGCGGTGCCCCGGTTGATGTCAAAACAGGATCCCCCTTCTCCAATGCCAAACTCATGGCCGCTCTCTTTTCAGAAGAGGCTATTAAGAACAAGCGCAATACGGAAGCGATTGAGTTAGGGGCAGAAGGCATTGTGTCTGCACGGGTGGTGGAACATCGTCCCGCCACAGTGCAACCCTTGGAAACGGTTTCTGCCGCCATAGAAAAACGGCTTGCACGTCAGGAAGCGGCTCAATTAACGTTGAAAGCAGGAGAAGAGAATCTCGCCCGACTGAACAAAGGCGATTCGGTTAACCTCGTATGGGGCACGCAGCGCACCGTCCAGCGTTCTTTTGCACCCAACCTATCCAAAGACGCAGTGCGGGCGGTATTTCAAGTGGCTGCGGAAAAGTTACCTGCCTATGCAGGGGTTCCTCTACCCGGTGGCGAAGGGTACGCGCTCTACCGGATTTCCAAAGCCAAACCCTATGTCATAGAAAGTGGCGAACCGTCTGCCAGCGCGAAAGCCTTGCGGGGACAATATGCTCGGTTAGTCGCTGAAGAAGAATTTGCCGCTTGGACGGCCATTCTGCGTGATCGCTATCCGGTTGAAATCAACAAGAAGATGCTGGAAGTCGGGAAGTAATGATTGAACTGGGGGTCAACATTGATCATGTCGCCACGATTCGGCAAGCGCGACGCACATGGGAACCCGACCCTGTCTGGGCCGCCGTGGAAGCTCATCTGGGCGGGGCCGATGGCATCACGGTTCATCTCAGAGAGGATCGTCGTCATATCCAGGATCAAGATGTACGTCGTTTGCGTGAACTCACACAGATAAAACTTAATCTGGAAATGGCCGCGACCGATGAAATGGTGGCGATTGCGTGCGCACTCAAACCAGAAATGGCGATGCTGGTACCGGAAGGCCGTTTTGAAGTGACCACAGAGGGCGGATTGGATGTCGCAGGGCAGGAAACCAGACTTCGATCGGTCGTCTCACGACTGACGGAGGCGGGCATTGTGACCAGTGTCTTCATTGATGCTGAATTGCCCCAGATCGAAGCGGCAGCGCGGATCGGCTTACAAGTGTGCGAAGTTCATACGGGCCCCTATGCCCATGCCTTTCACGAACAGGGACGGGATATAGAGAGCTTTGCGGTCGTCGTGGAACTGGAGAAAATTCGATGTGCAGGGCAGGCGATTCGTGATCTTTCCATGCGATTCAATGCCGGACACGCGCTCAATTACTACAACGTCCAGCCCATTGCCCAATTGCCAGGAGTGCGTGAATTGCATATTGGTCATGCCATCGTGAGCCGTTCTGTTTTTATAGGACTACGCGAGGCCGTCAAGGAAATGAAAAAACTTATGAGAGAGGTCGCGTTGCCATGATAACGGAATCGCAATTGTTGAATCTCATGGCCAACATGGAATCTGATGTGATTGAAAGAACAGAATCTGTCTCAAACTTTGAGAAATTTGCACAGGTTATTTGCGCATTCGCTAATGATTTACCCAATCATCGTCAGCCGGGTTACTTGTTTATAGGCGTTAAAGACAATGGACAGTTGTCAGGCCTGACCGTCACGGATGAACTTCTTAAAAATTTGGGGGGTATTCGATCTGATGGGAATGTTTTGCCGCAGCCTTTCATGACTGTTACAAAACACGCACTGGCAGGTGGAGATGTGGCCGTTGTAGAAGTGTCTCCATCTGATTTACCTCCAGTGAGATACAAAGGCCGCATTTATATTCGAGTCGGCCCACGCAAAGCTATTGCCAATGAACAAGAAGAACGGGTTTTAAGTGAACGTCGGGTGTCTCTTGCTCGGTCATTTGATGCGCTGCCTTGCATGGAATCAACGATTAAAGACTTGGCACTTGGGCAGTTTGATGCGTATCGTCGAGAAGCGGTCGATCCAGTAGTTATTGCTGAAAATCATAGACCTATCGAATTGCAACTCGCTTCGTTGAGGTTGTATGATTTTGAACGTAATTGTCCTACTCACGCAGGTGTTTTATTGTTTGGAAAAAAACCAAGATTCTTTCTTCCAGGGGCTTATGTTCAATTTCTGAGATTTCCTTCTAAATCACCCACGGAGGTGCCTCTTGACCAAGCGGAAATTTCTGGTGATTTATACAGTGTATTGCGAGAAATTGAAGGAAGGCTCAAGCTGCTTATTCAAACAACGATGCGCCCGATCAGCACCTTAAGAGAAGAGTTAATTCAAAATTATCCGGAATGGGCTGTGCGTGAATTATTGATGAACGCGGTAATGCACAGAAATTACAACAGTAATTCACCTATTCGATTTTATTCATTCAGCGATCATATCGAGATTCAAAGTCCAGGCGGTTTATATGGAGAGGCTACTTCTGATAATTTCCCTTTGTGCAATAGCTATCGAAACCCTGTCATCGCGGAAGCCATGAAATCTTTTGGGTTTGTCAATCGTTTTGGATACGGTATTCAACGCGCACAAACGCTACTCGCTCAAAACGGAAATCCTCCTGCTGATTTTGAACTTGATCAGCACAGTGTTTTAGTTAAAATTTACCAAAGGAATTCTTCATGATTTCAGGCATCGGAACCGATATCGTCAGCATCACTCGTATGGCTGATCTGTGGCAACGGCA
>JAUYFZ010000311.1 GCA_030689585.1 Rhodocyclaceae bacterium
TCCGGTCGGAACACAGATCTCCTCCCCCTTCAAGGGGGAGGCCGGGAGGGGGATGGGGGGAAGAATTCCGCGTAGAACCCCATCCCCACCCCAGCCCTCCCCTTGAAGGGGAGGGAGATTGACTCCGACCTGAGTAGTTACGTTTTTGGGTTGATGGGGGAGTTTGACTTGAGCTAAAAACTAAATCACCCGGTCATTGCCTCCGTCGATAGGCACTTCTGCGCCGGTGGTTTTGGCGAAGAGCGGGCCGCACATTTCAGCGGCCAGTTCGGCGACATCGCGGCTTTGGACTTCTACCTTCAACACGTTGTTGGTCTTGTATTGATCGAGGGTCAATCCGTAGTGCTGGGCGCGGGCGGCGAGTATGTCCGGTGTCCAGAGGCCCGTGTCAAACACGGCATTGGGGTGGAGCGAATTGATGCGGATTCCGTCGACTCCCCATTCAAGGGCGGCGACGCGGGCGAGTTGGTTCAAGGCCGCCTTGGAGGTGGAATAGGCCGCCGCTCCCGGCCCGGGCGCGGCGACATTTTTTGAACCGATGATGACAACGCGACCGTGACGGGGGGCAAGTTTCAGCAAGGGGTGACATTCGCGCAGCATCGTCAGGTTGGCATCCAGGTTGATTTGCATGACGCGATGCCAGGTGGAATCTGCTAAATTTTCGATTCGGCAACTGTCGGGGAAGAGGCCGGCATTTAAGATCAGCATGTCCAGCCCGCCAAAGCGACGCACGGCTTTTTCGAGGGCGGCGATAGTTTGTACGGAATCGGTCAGATCGCACAAAATTCCCAGAAAATCGGCACGCGGGCGCAATGTCTCAATGGAAGGGTGGATGTCTAGGCCAATGACGGTCGCACCGCGTGCCAACAGCGCGTCGACACAGGCCAAACCGATGCCGGAGGCGGCGCCTGTGACTAACGCGATTTCACCGGTGAACATCGGTGACGAGCCGGATTTTTTGAGCTTGGCTTGTTCTAAATCCCAGTATTCGACTTCAAACAGTTCTTCGGGGGCCAAAGTTCGAAAACCGCCCAGCGAGGTGGCGTTCAGAATGATGTCGATGGTGTGATCGTAAATATCCGCCACGATCTGCGCCTCTTTGGCGGTTCGTCCCACGGTCGCCAACCCCCATTGCGGATCGAGGATGACCCGAGGGGCAGGGTCGAGCATCGTGCGAGCGGGGCCGTGTTTGGAATGTTCTTTGCAGTAATCGCGATAATCAGTTTCATAACGAAACAAGGCATCCCAACTACGTCCTAGCATAGGCAGTCGTTTAGTCCGAATGACATGGTCTGGCGTGGCCGTTCCCTGTTGCGAAAGAACAGCTACGTCGGGACGACGTGCAAAGCCAAGCGTCTTTGCGTTTGTGTGCGTGGTGAGTAGGATCGGCGCATCGGTGAGCGATGAAATGTGCTGCCGCAACGTGGCTAGGTCAATGCGCCAAGGGGTGTTGTCGGGTAGATCATCGGCGGGAGTCGTTTGTTTAGGCAGCGCCTGTTCGGCCATCGTCACCAGTTCGATCATGCGCTCGTAGGATTCTTGGGCCGTTTCGCCGAAAGAAAAGATGCCGTGGTTCATCAGCACCATGCCGATGGTGTTAGCGGTGCGTTGTCGTGAAAAACCCAGTGAGCACAGGCGAGCGAGATCGAAGCCGGGCATGACGTAAGGCACGATGACGACTTTGTCCCCGTAGATTTCACGGATTCGCATCGCCCCATTGTCCGTATTGGTGAGGCTGACCACGGCATCGGCATGCGTGTGATCGACATATTTCCAAGGCAACAAGGCGTGGAGGATGGTTTCGATGGAAGGGGTGGGGGCACTGGCGCGGGTCATGTGCGTGCGAAGCTCATTGACCATCGCCGGATCAGAGAGAGTGTCGAGTTCCGCCAGTTTCAGGCAATGATTCAGGCGTACGGGCGAAAAACCTTCGGCCTCGATGGTTTCCAGATCCCATCCGCTTCCCTTGATGTAGAGGATGTTTTCTTCTTCTCCCAACAAATTCGTTTCGCAGATTTTGACGGAGGTGTTCCCGCCCCCGTGCAGCACCAGCGATTTGTCGCGTCCGAGTAGGCGCGAGGTATAGACGCGCAGGGCCAGATCATCATGTTGAGGCGCGTCGGCCTCGTTCCAAAGGTTTTGTGTCATGCCAGCAGTCTTTCGAGGGTGTTAACAAGAATCGCACATTGTTCATCGGTGCCGATGGTGATGCGAAGGAATTGATCGATACGGGGGGTTGCAAAGTGACGAACGATGATTTTTTCATCGCGCAGACGCTTTGCTAGGGTTGCGGCATCCCTGTCGGGATGACGGGCGAAGATGAAATTGGCGGCGGAAGGCAAGACATCGAAACCTAGGCGAGTCAGTTCAAGGGTCAACTTCTCGCGGCTTTGAATGACAGCTTGCCGGGTTGTTTCAAAATAGGCGGTGTCCTGAAGAGCAGCCGCCGCTCCCACAATGGCCAACTGATCCAGTGGATAGGAATTGAAACTGTCTTTGATGCGCACCAGACATTCGATCAGATGGGGTTGCCCCATGGCCAGCCCCACGCGCAAACCGGCCAATGAGCGGGATTTGGAGAGTGTTTGCACCACGAGCAGATTGGGAAATCGGTCGATTAAGGGCACGGCGGATTCACCGCCAAAGTCGATATAGGCCTCGTCGACGACAACGACGGCATCCGGTGTGCGTTCTAAAAGTTGCTGGATGTCGGCGCGTGATACGGCGCGACCTGTGGGCGCGTTGGGGTTTGGGAAAATGATGCCCCCATGCGGTTCTGTGTAATCGGTCAGTTGTAATGACAGCACGGGGGAATCGGCCAAAGGAACCGTGCGGTAGTCGATGCCAAATAGACCGCAATAAACGGGATAAAAACTGTAGCTGATGTCAGGGAACAGCAGGGGGCGACCTTCATGTTTCAACAGACCCAGAAAAACGAAGGCCAGCACTTCATCCGAACCATTGCCTGCAAAAACCTGCTCCGGCGCGAGGCCGAAATGCGTAGCCGCTGCACAGCGCAGATGCAGAGCCGTGGGATCGGGATACAGCCTTAATCCGTTATGGGTGGCGGAGTGAATGGCATTGAGCACCCGGGGAGAAGGGCCATAGGGATTCTCGTTGGTGTTGAGTTTGACGAGATCGACCATGGAAGGCTGTTCGCCGGGGACATAGGGCGAGAGTTGAGCGACAAGGGGGTTCCAAAAACGGTTCATGGGAGGCGGTGATATAGTGGGTGACGCAACACAATCCATTCTACTGTTACTTTGAAGGAGATCACCATGAAACGAGTCAGTCTTACTTTGGTTGCACTGCTGTCGATGTTGGCGTTACCGGTGTTGGCGCAATCCCCTGGCGCAGGTCTAGGGCAGGGGCAACGTCCCTATCTCACGCCAGAACAACAGGAAAAGTTTCGCAACATGACCCCGGAAGAACGTCAAAACGCCATGAAGGGAATGCGGGAAGAGCGGCAAGAACGGCAGGAGCATCGAAAAGACATGCGGGAGCAGCATGAGAAGCGCATGGAAGAACGGCAGGAACATCGGAAAGATATGCAAGAACGGCGGCAGGAACAACGCGGAGATCGTGACGGTAATCCCCCCGGCCCTCGGGGTGGACCGGGCACAAATTGGGAAAACCCCCCAGGGCCACGCGGAGGGCCGGGCATGGGAGCGGATCGTCAAATGAACCCGCCAGGTCCGAGAGGTGGGCCAGAGGCGGGTGGTAATCCCCCAGGTCCAAGAGGTGGGCCAGGGGCGGGTGGTAATCCTCCAGGTCCAAGAGGTGGTGCGGGAGCAGGAGGCCCCGGACCTCGACGTTAACGTGAAACACATTCCCCATCCCCCTCCCAGCCTCCCCCTTGAAGGGGGAGGAGCATCTCTCCCTCTCCCTTGAAGGGGGAGTAGCATCTCTCCCTCTCCTTGAAGGGGAAGTAGCATCACTCCCTCTCCCTTGAAGGGGGTGTAGCATCTCTCCCTCCCCTTCAAGGGGCGGGTTGGGGAGGGGATGGGGGTGAATGGGGCATGTTTCATAATGCGGGGTGGCGATTCGCCATGCCCGCTAACCATTTTTTCTGAAAAATTGATCTTGCACAAATGGGATTCATCTTTTCAGGGTGAGTCCCATTTTCCCTATCAGGATTGAGAGGTTGCGCAGAACAGAAACCGCCGTGACAATGACCGAATGAAAATTCTCATCATTGATGATGATGCTACCCAGCGAAAAATTTTGACGCTCTGGCTTACCGCTATGGGCTTCGAAACGCAGACGGCTCAGGATGGTCTGTCGGGATTGGAGATGGTTAACTCCTTTCGCCCGGACATCGTGCTGCTGGATACGATGATGCCAGGAATTGATGGGCTGGAAACGGCCCGCCGACTTCGTGCGGGTGCGTCCTCGTGGACCCCCATCATTTTTATCTCTGCCAATAGCGAACCTGCGGATATCAGTCGTGCGATTGAGGCTGGGGGGGATGACTATCTGATCAAACCAGTCCACAAAATTGTGCTGGCGGCCAAAATCATGGCGATGCAACGCCTCGTCGATATGCAAACGATTTTGGCGAGCCATCTTCCTTCCTATCTCGATCAAGAGTTACAACGATTGACCGAATTGGATTCCCTCACAGGGTTACTCAATCGTCCGGGTATCCGGCGGGGGTTGGCCCGTGAATACGCTCGGTGTATCCGGTCTTCTCAACCGATTAGTGCCATTGCCGCCCGCGTTAATCTCTGGCCGTCTCAGGAAGGAGATCGCTCCCGTTGGTTAGTCAAGGGGGCGGCCATCTTCAAAAGCCACATCATCCGTGCGCCTGATCTTTTGGCTCATCTGGATGATGGAATGTTCTGCGCCATTTTGCCCGACACCCCGTTATCCAGCGCGTTGCACCTGGCGCATAAGGTCAATGCCTGCCTGCTCGAATTTTGCGGGGTCGATGTTCCTCGCGGCATTCCCATGCGGTTCGGGGTGGTCACCCATATGCCGGAAGCCGCCAAAGAACATGCCTCCTTGCTGGAATCTGCCGGATTGGCCTTGGATCGGGCCGAGCAGGAACACAGCGTGTTCGCCAGTATTGACCAGACATCCGGCATTCGTCTGACCCCCCGCGAATTGGAATGCCTCCAGTGGTGCGCACTGGGGAAAAGCACCTGGGAAACGGCGAAACTCTTGGCCGTTTCGGAAGCAGCGGTTAATTTTCACATCACCAACGTTCGAGCCAAATTTAACGTGCGGACGCGACAGCAGGCCGTTAGACAGGCTCTACGACTGGGTTTGATACGGCCGGCGCGTTGGGGGGGGGGGGGGGGGGGGGGGGGGGGGGGGGGGGGGGGGGGGGGGGGGGGGGGGGGGGGGGG
>JAUYFZ010000004.1 GCA_030689585.1 Rhodocyclaceae bacterium
TGGCTTCTCCGACAATTCCTGCACCGCTGATGATGAGGGGTTTATTGGATTCACGTAATTTCAGCATCATCGTTTTAACCTGCCATAGCGACGATAGCTTTTCCATTGGCACAGAAGAATCAGAAATTGCGCCCATTGCAACCGCATCAACCAGGGCAAAACGCGGCTGTTGCCCGTGCGCGGTTGATAGCAGGAAAGCACACGTTGCAGGGTAGAAGATTCGATGAACTGACGAATCTCAGAGAGGATGCGTGGGCGGTTTTGTGAGGTGATTTGACGACAGGTGCGTACCAGAAAAATAATGGCGTAATGCACGAGTGCATGCCCTGCTTCTCGGCGAATTTGCTCGATGAGTGCGTGAGCACACTCGAATTCAACCAGAAAGGATTCGATTTTTTGTTGAAATAGCTGCATGTCATGGATTAATTGCGGGGCATCGAGGGCCACCATACTGGCTGAAACATGAGCATCGTGCATGACATACACGTAGACGGGCTTGTTGATGAAAACGATTTTTTTCGCTTTCGCCATGACATCAAGATTGAAGGCAAAATCTTCAAATAAACGCATGGTTTCGTTGGCAACCATGGCGTGTTCTAGAATCATGGAACGGCGATATAACCGCGCCCAACAATAGCTCACCAGATGATTGCTGGGAGTAGTGAGGAAATGACGAACATAATGGAGCAAATCTATTCCTTCCAACAGGTAGGATTCGCCTGTAAATGGGATTCCATTGGGTTGGAATATCGCAGGTTGCGGATGCAATGTGCCATTTTGTAATTTAAGAAAGTTACCCAATACCATGTTGATGGCATCGTTCTGATCGGCAATCGTCAAAAGTATTTCAAGGGCATTTGGTAGTAAATAATCATCGGCATCGAGAAATAAAATAAATTCTCCCGATGCATTCTTAACACCGGTATTACGCGCCGCTGCTGGTCCGGCATTTGGTTGGCTGATGAATTTAATGCGTTTGTCGAGATAACTATCGCAAATGGCGCGACTGTTATCTTGCGAACCGTCGTCCACTAAGATGAGTTCCCAATCTAAAAAAGTTTGTTCCAATACGCTGTTGATGGCGGTGTTGATGAACCGTTCGGCATTGAACACCGGCACGACGATACTGACACGGGGGGGCGGGGTCATGGTTGCTGTCTTGCACAACGAGAAGCATCCAGAATCGGAGTGAGCATTTCTCGTTCAAGTGCTTCTAATGATAAGAGCGGCGACATATCTTCCATGGGCATCGAGAGCATGGAACCGTCTGCCTGAGGCAGAGCGGCGCATTTGGGGGAGAGCGTTTCATCGGGCATTAGAGATACGTCGATAAGCATCGGGCCGGAGTGTTTAAGAGCCATGGTAAGGTCGGATTCGAGAGAGGCAGCGCAATTAATTCGTTGAAAGGACAGTCCATAAGTGGCCGCGAGCTTGTCGAGATCGGGTAGAAAAAGCCCCGCTTCCGGACCGGTGCCCAGATAACGCCCTTCAAAGTAATTGCGTTGTGTGTTGCGGATGGAGGCGTATCCCCCGTTATTCATAATGATGAGAGTGATCGGCAGTTGCAGGGCGGTGAGTGTTGCTAATTCCTGGAGATTGAGTTGCAAGCTGCCATCGCTTTCAATGGCGATCGTGGGATGCCGGTCATTCGCCAAGCAAATGCCGATGGCGGCGGGGAGTCCATAACCCATTGCGCCTAAGCCGGAGGTGAGAAAAACTCGCTGTCCGGGTTTGTTGCGAAAGGTGGAATAAAAGACCTCGATGGCAAGCCCAGAACTGCCTGTGGCCAGAGGTGTGTTGGGGGGGAGCGCATCGGAAAGAGCTGAAACAAAATGGTAGTGGCTGATTGTTTCCCTCTCCCCTAGCCCCTCTCCCGCAAGCGGGCGAAGGGAATGCGGTAGCTCTTGGGGGGGAGGGGCAGAGTGAAGAGTGGCAGAGTGAAGAGTGGCAGAACTTGAATAGCGAGATTTCCAATCAGCGCAGCGTTCGCGCCAGGGTTGGCAATTCAGTGGCGACGGCGAGTTGGAGAGCATGGCGTCAATAAAATGACGGGCATCGGCAGTGATTGATAAGTCGATCTCCATATCTAGTTTGTTGATTTCTTCGGCATCTACATCGACAATTATTTTTTTTGCCGCACGAGCAAAGCCGCGTGGGTTATAGGCGGTGACGACATTGTCCAGACGACTTCCGATTGAAATTAAAAGATCGCAATTCTGCACCGCAAAATTGGGCGCACGCAACGCAACGACACCGGGTCGTCCGATGTTGAGTGGATGATCCCAAGGTAAAAGATCAAGGGCGTTCCAAGTGGTCACGACAGGGATTTGCAGTTGATTCACCAGTTGCACAAATTGCGTGGCTGCCCCAGATAAACGGAGACCGTGACCGGCAAGAATGAGTGGGCGTTGTGATTGAGCGAGTAATTTTGCGACAGGTTCAATAACCCCATCCCCTCCCCAGCCCTCCCCTTGAAGGGGAGGGAGTAAAGCATATTCATGGTCATCCCCTTGAATTGGTAAATTGGAATAATGTAAAGCTCCTCCCCCTTCAAGGGGGAGGTTGGGAGGGGGATGGGGAAGATCATTCACATTAACCTGTGCCGCCTGAACATCCAACGGAATATCAAGCCAGACAGGGCCAGCACGACCACTTAACATGGCGTGAAGCGCGGCATCCAGATGAAAGCGAATCTGACTGGGATCAGTGATGGTGACCGCGTATTTTGTTATTGATTGCACCATTGAAATAATGTCGACTTCCTGCACACCGCTTTGTCGCAAAGGGCGGCCATTGAGAAGGTCAGCGCGTTTAACCTGTCCGGAAATCACCAACATGGGAATTGAATCTATCCAAGCTCCTGCGACGGGTGTAATGGCATTGGTAGCACCGGGGCCGGTTGTAACCATGCATACCCCAAATGTTTCGCGTGAACGTCCCCACGCTTCCGCCGCAATACCGCAAGCTTGTTCGTGGTGGCAGGGAATAGGCACCAACCGTTTTTCACAGGCGAGGGCATCGTTCAAATACATCGCGCCGCCGCCCGGTAGGAAAAATATGTCGCGTGCGCCCAAGTCGGCCAAACGCATCATCAGGTAATCGGCCACGCGCATGGTTATCCCATCCAATAGGTTAATAAGGTTTTGCGGGATTTGTTCTGGTTGATCGCTTTATCGGTGTAGAAGGAATCGGCTCCGTTGTGGGTGGTGGAAATTTCCTCGATGATGGAACCCGTGGGAGAAATGAAGGCATGACGAACGCCGGGTTCGACGGTAACGACATCGCCCGGGTTGCAAATGCGGGTGATGCCGTTTAATTGCAGATGGACTTCTCCTCGCAAAATATGAAAGGTTTCTTCTTTTTCGTTATGCCATTGTTCAGGATGCGCCTGCCCGGGCAGACTCACCAGCAGCTTTTTGCAATAGCCGCGATTGACGATGGTAATGAGCACGAGCCCCACGCGCTCGAATTCGTCTAGTCCGTAATGGTGGGATATTTCAAGGTCGGCACTGCCAGGGACGGCGATGCGGGCTTCTTCCAGCACGGCACGAACACGATGGGCGATTTCCCAGACCTGTTTGCGTTGATCGCGGCGAAAAACGTTTTGCGGCGTGAGTGCCGCATCAACCGCAATCGGGTTTGAAGCGGTAAAGATTGAATATTTTGACCAGTCATTGGCAGTGAGTTGAGATTCCATCGGCGGAAAGGCGCAATAGATATCCTCATCGCGAAGGGTTTCTCCGGCAGAAATGGCGCGGCGTGCAAATACTCCTCGACGCAAAGATTGCAGACTGGCGGCTTCAACGGGATTCGGAGGGAGCCGCGAATGGCCGATACCGCAAAGGGTTTGGGCCGCACGGGCAGCCGTCAACCAAGCACGCACCTGATCGGGCGTGGATGAATAGGCATTGATGGGGTAACACTCTGTGGGCAGACCGACATGTTTTTCAAATAGGTTTACCTGCTTGGCGATGGCCAGTTTGATGACATCGGTGTGATCTGGAGATTCATGGGTTGAAAATCCGATGCGCACCCCCGGGTAGCGGGTGCGCAAGAAATCGATTTGTGAAAGGTGCAGGTGCGCATCCGGCGTGGGATATTCACCGACGCAGTGTAAAAGCGCGAATTCCTGACATCGGTGCAACAGGAAACTGTTCACTCTATCCATGTCTTCCAAGCTGGCTCCGGCGGTGGAGGCGATGACCGGTTTGCCAGCACTGGTAATACGTTCGAGCAGGGGCCAATCGGTGAAGGAACAACTGGCAATTTTGATGAAATCGAGCCTCTGTGCTTCGATGACTTCCACGGACGGTTCGTCAAAAGGGGTGGCCGCGACGAGAAACCCCTGCACTCGCATTTCAGCGACGAGCCGGTCAAAATCGGCACGGGATAATCGGGTTTCGGAAAATCGTTTGATATATTTTATGTCGTCGCGATTTTTCATTGCTGGATGAATGAAAGTATCCAAATCGCGGTATTGCAGTTTGAACGCGAACTGGAATTCCGGAAAATCGTGGCAGACGGCCCCGAAGGCACGCACGATTGCAATTCCATGATTCACATCGCCCATGTGGTTGTTGGCCATTTCGAGAATGAACAGGTTATTTGGAATCATCGGGCATCTTTCAGAAAATAGTCGTGCAGGGTTTGGGCAATAAAATCTAAATGCGTTGAAGTAAGACCTGGCCAGAGTCCCACCCAAAAAGTGTGATGCAAAATGAGGTCGGTTTGTGGCAATTCACCTACAGTGCGATAGGTGCGTCCTGCAAAATAGGGTTGCTTTGTTACGTTGCCTGCGAATAACAAACGGGTGCCGATATTTTTACTATCCAGATAACGCAATAGGTCGGGGCGCGAAGCATTGGGTATTTCTTGGCGCAAGGTAAGCAACATCCCAAACCACGAGGGCGATGAATTAGGTGTGGCTTCTGGCAGAATTAAAAATTCTTCAAGTGGTAATAGAGCATTGCGCAAGGTTTCAAAGTTTTGTCGACGGGTTTCTACGAAGCCAGGCAGTTTATCCATTTGTGCCACTGCACAGGCGGCTTGAATATCGGTGATCTTCAAATTGAAGCCGAGATGCGAATAGATGTATTTGTGATCGTAGCCTTCGGGTAAATCGCCCAGTTTGCGCGAATATCGTTTTTTGCAAGTGGCATCCGAACCCGGCGCACACCAGCAATCGCGCCCCCAGTCCCGAATGGATTCCATGGCACGAACCAGCGTGGCATCGTTGGTGAATACCGCTCCGCCTTCGCCCATGGTGATTTGATGGGCAGGATAGAAACTTAATGTGCCGATATGACCGAAGGTACCGACATGGCGAGGGATTTCCCCCTCTCCCCGACCCCCATCCCCACCCTCCCCTTGAAGGGGAGGGAGACAACCAGTGTAGGTGGCACCTAACGCATCGCAACAATCTTCGATCAGCCAGAGATTGTGTTCTTTGACGAGTGCCATGACGGCATCAAGATTGAAGGGGTTGCCCATCGTATGCGCCAGCATGATCGCTCGTGTTTTTGGGGTGATGGCTGCTTTTATTTGGGTCGCATCGATGTTGTAGGTGGGCAATGTTACATCGACGAAAACGGGGATTAAGCCGTAGAGCAATATCGGGTTGATTGTGGTGGGAAACCCTGCGGCCACGGTGATGACTTCATCGCCCGGTTTGAGTGCTCGCTCCCCCAAAAGCGGAGAAGTCAGCGAAGCCAGTGCAACAAGATTAGCCGATGATCCTGAATTGACCGTGCGGACATACTTACAGCCGATGAAGTTTGATAACTTGTTTTCGAGCGTGGCGTTATAGCGGTCTGCCGTTAACCAGCCATCCAAACAGGCATCTACCATGTTGACGAGTTCTTCGGCATCCATGACTTTGCCAGAAGGGGGAACAGCACCTGGCTTGAAGTATTGTGGTGTATGTCGAAAACGATCAAATTTTGTAATTTCGTCAGCAATGATTTCTCGATAGATGCGAGTCATAGCCGCATCGGTGAGTCGTGCCCAATGTTTGATGAGTAACGATTCATGAAGCAGATACGTTTTGTCAAAACGGAGGTAGCTATTTAACGGCAATGCGGGGCCGTCGTAATCCGCGACATCAATGGTGATGGCGCGTTCATGGCCTTCATGGGGTGTGGTGGTGATAAATAGAAAACGCGCATCCCCCTGGGTATCTCCATCGGTTAGTGCTAACGCAGGACGCGCTTTAACCTGAGTGAGATCAGTAAAAGGAAATGGTATTTTATAAATACTGCCGGCGCGAATTTTATAGATCATTCCAAACATCCTCTGCGGATGATCCTAAGATATTTTTTGCAAAACCAGTTTGTTCTTGCATTCTGGCAAAAGCCAAGCGTTCAAGAAAAGGAGAAAAAGGTGTGTTTTCTGCGGAAATATGTTGATTTTGGTTGATTGGCAGAATGATGATTTCTACTTGATTTGACATGTCCGGAGGCAACGTAACGTGAATGGTGTGATGCGCATCTGCCGTTACTATTTGATGTATAGGGGTGATGTTCATGGCGATTCTCCATCATGGTAGCGGTCAATCTGGTTGAGTGAAAATTCTCGCATATCCTGTCCCGCTACCCAAGCACGATGCCAGTCGACAACCATTGAAAGGGCTTTGTCTGCATTAAAACGAGCATTCCAACCAAGCTCGTGCCGAGCTTTACTGCTGTCAATGCGCAGCAAACCCGCTTCCGCAGGATGATCGCCTGCTTCGTATTTCCACGAAGAACCTGACCCCCAGTGATGAGATAAGCGATTGAGTAATTCGGCCACACTCAAAAAATCAGATTCTGAGGGACCGAAATTCCAAGCACCTGCGCATTGGCCTTCATGCAACCGTTGTGCTAACAGCAAATACCCTGCCAAAGGTTCCAGCACATGTTGCCAGGGACGCACCGCTTGCGGGTAACGCACCATCACGGGTTGATTTGTCTGCCATGCCTTGAGAGCATCTGGCACCAAACGATCCGCCGCCCAGTCTCCCCCGCCGATGACATTGCCTGCCCGTGCGGTCGCTATTTTCACTCGATCGAATAAAAACGAA
>JAUYFZ010000006.1 GCA_030689585.1 Rhodocyclaceae bacterium
GACCTGAGTAGTTACAATTAATTTTTATAGCAACGGACGTTGCAGCGGTTCTCTGTGTTCGTGAACCCGTATGATTTCGTATTGAGATTGCAAAGTTCCGTTAGAGATGGTTTGGGTGATTCTGACATCTGCTGTCAAAACATCGCCTTTACCGAAACGTTCTCCGTGTTCTATGCGAGCAATAAATTCATCGTCGCAGATGGCAGCGTGGAATCCCGTTTGTCCGTCGTGCACCCGCCACTTATTACCGTCTTTGAATACGACGGATTCGATCATTAAAAGAATGCGCTCTCGGGTCGTATCAGAAACAATGTCGATTTCTTCGTCAGATTGCCACTGGAAATAGGGGTGCTCGTGTTTTTCGATCAGTAGAACCACTTGCTCATCTTTAACAACCCCGAAACTTTCAATGCCTTCACGTTCCAAAGGAGACAGTAGCTTGTTTAGACTCATCCTGACCGCTTTATCTCGATACAGCTTCAGTATGCGACTATCTTCAACGGTGACGATTTCAGTTTCACTCATCCACAATCTAGCAGCCCCTTCAGTTAACTCTTCTATTTTCTGTGGCTTGCGTCCTTTAAGATTTCGCAATAAAGCAATTAATCCAGCTCCAGTTAATCTTGTCAGCGAAATAATGCCCCCTAAGTTGGCTAAAGCAGTTCCAGCTTGCCCTGTCAGCAGATCGGAAACCTGTTTTAAGATGTCCTGTGAGAAGAACATTTCAATACCAAAGCTCCCTGCTTTGAAACTGGCGTGAACTTCTACTCGAACGTCGGTAGATTCACCGTTCAGCAAACGGTTTGCATCAGTTGCAAGATTACCAATTGCGATGAGTGCGGGGGCTAAATCGCGAACATCCATGCGATGTTCCGCTAGTGCTGGGCCGTCATAGACAAGGTGGAATCGTTCAGTACTCATGCCGTTCATGTTAGCACGCAGAAGAACAAGCCTCTTCTGCAAATTAACGGGCATGGCGAATCGCCACCCCGCATCATGAAACATGCCCCATTGACCCCCATCCCCTCCCCAACCCTCCCCTTGAAGGGGAGGGCGAGATGCTCCTCCCCCTTCAAGGGGGAGGCTGGGAGGGGGATGGGGAATGTGTTTCACGTTAACGACGACGCGACTCACCGATCCGGCGTGATGATTTGCCTTCGACATTCAATGTCGCTTGACCGGGGTTTTCGGGGGGCAGGTCGATCATCATGCCTTCGGGTAACTCGCCATCGTACCAAGGGGTTCCGTTGATCCATGCGGTGTGATGCCCTGACGAGCGCACCACAAGGCCATCGAAATGCACGGCCTTCTTGCTCCTCTTTCTGGAAGGATGTTTTTCGACAGGAGGGCGGTCTATCGTCGCTCGTTCTTCGGGCGTGAAGAACAATCGCCCTAACCGTTCGGGAGCAGGTTCGGCCAGAAGATTGCAGGACAAGCCCATCAGCCATAGCGCGGTCCATTTCATGGTGGTTTTATTGCACTTCTCAACGTCATCCAGTCCATTTCGCATTTCACCGTCAATCCGTGTCGCCGCTCTTCGATCCTTTCGATAACACAACCTTGTAAATGCACTAAAGCAGAAGGCTCTTGTCCGATATTTCTTAAAATGTCCAACAACCTGCCTTCGTGGGGCACGTTCATCCATAACGTCATTCGGCTTGCCATAATATTGAAGCCACCAGCCCCAGCTAATTGACGTTGTGGGGCAATTTCATATCGAAATCCGATAACGGAAGAACCCACTCGCGTAACACGCTCGATCCAGTCAATACGCCGCTCTTCTCCCACCATGCCCTTGTCGACGAATTCGCGATACCGATCCGCCCAATGATGCGCCATGCCTCTGTGGGCCTCCGCCAGTTGCGCAGTCACTGCGGTCAGCCGGATTTGAGTCTGCTGATCGTCCTGTTCTACTTGAATTCGCCACTGCTGCGCGATAAAAAGTATCGAGCCTCCTCCGACGAGACAGAGCACCAGCCAGATCAATCCGTTTTTGATGAGGTTAACGTGAAACACATTCCCCATCCCCCTCCCGGCCTCCCCCTTGAAGGGGGAGGAGCAAGGCGCATCGGTTGTCTCCCTCCCCTTCAAGGGGAGGGTTGGGGTGGGGTTGGGGGTCAATGGGGCAAGTTTCATGATGCGGGGTGGCGATTCGCCATGCCCGTTAACGTGAAAGAACTCATTCGGAGTACCCCGTCATAAACGAGCGTAGCGAGCTGATAAGAACCCCCCGAGAGGGGGGCGAAGGGGGGCGGGTGTTTAATCGCATTTGACGGATTTCATGTGACAGGGGTGGACTTCGTGACCATGCGAGTTAACTTCAAGGATTCAATACGATACGTAGAGAAAATCGGTCGGATCGTTCGGCATCACTTCGGAAGAGTTGATCAGACGCACCGTCGAAAGGACGATTCTCAATCCGTATCTCCCGAACGACAGGCAAGGCAGAAATTCGGCTCACCAAAGCGTTCAGCGTGAGTCTTTGCTCTCGCAAATTCGTCGGTAACCGAACGGAAAAATCTATCACAGGAACCACATCTGCCACGGTCCAAGAAAAACGAACAAGATCAATTTCAGGAAACGTCGCCAATGCGTGAGCGAGGGTGGATAACACGGTTTGAGGCGGAATCGTGGATTTCTGCACGGTCTCCAGTTGGGTCATGAGGATTCGCAGGTGCTCCCAAGGCAGCGGAGGCGACGGCAAAGAGTTAAGAGATGCTTCACGCTGCTGCAACTGCATCTTGGCTTCAACCATCGAATCGCGTAACACTGGAACAGGTTGTACCTGCTTGAACCCCAACCACAGACAAACGGCCAGAATGAAACCACCGACACACTTCAACACCACATTCGTCAATGCAGCGTGATAAAACCGCCGTTCATCCGGCGAGGAGAATTGTTGTTTGGGGCGATTTGAAATCAGGGACATCAAGAGTGTTTGCTCATTTAACGATGAATCAATGGTCAATGGTTCATCGCGAACAAGCAAATGTTGTCCTATCAAATACTGGCGCATTTTTTCGGCTTCTTCGTCCAGCGTATTTTGAAGAGATTTTGCAGCATCAAGCCGTGTCAGACGCGATAGCCACGGTTTTCCGCCTTTGAAAAAGGTTTGACGCAACCCCGCCTCACTGACCAACACCATCAGGCAAGGTGATGTAAGCAACCCCCGTTGTTTTGCTAACGATGTCATCGCCTGGAACATGGAAAAAACACCGGCCAACCGCGATTCTGTCCGGCGTAAAGCGGTCATCCAAGGGTCTAAAGGACGAGTCAAAGCACAAAAAAGAAAACGATCATCACGTCGTCCTGTCCTGCTTCGCTCCAGTGGAATGGCCGTTGTCAGCGGCGCACCCGGGAAATGCCGTTCCAGACGACGGCGGATTATCCCCTTGCGATCACGTCGACTGGCATGGGGTATTTCATCGATTCGAAACGCCTCGTCGGGAATGTCGACCAGCATGAAAAAAGACTGCGTGGCGTGATGTCGCAGATACGCGTCGAAAGCCGGTATCTCCCCTGCATCGAATGTCCCTTCCTTGATCAGCTGACCCTCCCGCCACTGCCAGGCGGTCAAACCAGCCGCAGTCATCAATAGGTAGCGATGATGGGATCGGAACATGGGGATGCTTTTATAGGGTAAGCATGGCGATGGAATCGTAAATAGGCCCAAATACAGCCAGCATGATCCAGCCCAAAACCAAGCCCAGAATGACGATCAACAACGGTTCGATGATTGCCTGAACCCGCTCCACCGATTCACGCACATCGCGATGGTAAAAGTAGCCCACATTCGCCAATGCCACCTCCATGGAACCGGTGTTTTCACCCACACGCAACATGCGAACCACCAGCGGAGGAAACAGTTGTGCATCCTGAAATGCCAACGAAACAGTGCTGCCTTCCGCAATCATTTGCCCGGCACGATGCAAGGCATCCTCAACCACCTTGTTTCCAGTGATCCCTTTGGCCATCTGAATCGCTTCCAGAATAGGAATGCCGGAGCCAACCATCATGGCAAAGGATTCCGAAAATCGCGCCAGAATGATTTTGTGAATGACCGGCCCCATCCACGGCAGTCCCAACAAGAAAGAATCAAACCGAACCCGTGCCGCACGGTGGGTTCGAATCAGCGTGATGAGCAAAATCACCAGCAGCAACCCTCCCCCCAACATCCAGAGACCGTAGTTTACAAAGACTTCGGACACTGTCAGCAAGAGACGCGTTTGAAAGGGAATTTCCTGCCCCAGATTTTCAATAAAAACGGCCATCTTCGGCACAAGAACCCCCATCGCAAATGACAAGACCGCGATGACGGTTACCGCTAGAAAGGTGGGATACATCAGCAATTTCCCCGTATGAGCGGCCAACTCGTCCTGCCACTTGAGGGATTCAATCCTGTTTTTCAGCACACGAGGGAGATGGCCGGAGATTTCACCGACTCGGATGAGGCTCACGAACACATCATCAAAAACCTTCGGGTGTTCAATCATCGCCAAGGACAGGGTTTTGCCCCCTTTGATACTTTCCATCAGATGATCGATCACTTCCTGGAGTCTGCCTTGTGCAGGAGTATTCAGGCTATCGCGCAGATCGGTTAATGCTTCCATGAGTGATACACCCGAATGGAGCAACTGTTCCAGATGAAAGCAGAAGTGAATCAATTCACGCCGAGTCGCTTCTTTGCCGACCCCGATCCATCCAGCGAGAGTGGGGGAACAACGCTTTTCTGAAACGAGATCCAGTCCCATCTTCGAGAGTTTCATGTCCAAATCCAGTGGATTGACGGCCCCCAGTCGCCCCCGCACGATCTGCCCGGAAGGATCTACAGCTCGCCAAGCATACTGCGACCTATTCACATCAACGCACTACCGTAGGGCGAAGAAAGATCACCAGCTCCGTTTTTCGCCAAGAATCATCCCTGCTTTTAAAAAGTTCGCCGATGATCGGCAAACTGGACAAACCGGGAACCACACTGTCGGCATCCTCCGTGGCATCTTCCATCAGGCCGCCCATGACGGCCACCTGACCGCTCATGATGCGAATCATCGTTTCCATCTCCCGTGTGCGGATGACGGGAATTTTGCTCGTGATATTGTTTTTCTTAAGATCTGGATTCGGATCATCAACTTCAGCATATTTGCGGGAAATGCTGGGGCGAACGTTGATCAATACAATATCGTCTTCGCTGATTTGCGGCGTGACATTCATCACCAAGCCGACCGGAACGGAATGAAGATTGGTCGTGTACGTCGTTGTCGTCACGGTTTGATTGGCGACTGTGTCGGCTTTGATGGTGAAGTAAACGAGGTTATCCACCACCTTGAGAACCGCCGTCTGATTGTTGATCACGGAGAGCTTCGGACTGGAAAGCACACGAACAGTCCCAAAGGTTTCAAGAAGTCGAAGACTGGCGGCAAAAACACTGCTCCCTGCGACACGTCGAGCCGTGAGTGTCAGTAATCCCGCTCCCGTAACGGCTGCGCCACTTTGCACAACATCCAGACCACTGGCGGTGGCATTCGACCGCATCCGGCTCCAGTCGATCCCTTGCTGATAGCGTTCGTTTAATGTCACCTCGGCGACGGTCGCTTCGATCAACACCTGTCGCCTGGCGGACGACATGACAGCCAGTAAAAACTCTCGAATCTTCTCGTGCTGACGGAAAGTCGCCCGTACCGACACAAGACCGGATTCCGGATTGACAATCACGGCAGCCGCCTCTCGAAATGTCGCCTTTCGAACTAGGGTGGGCACTTCAAGTGGAACGCCCTGCGCACCTTGGACACCCTGAACACCTTGGACACCTTCTGGGCGAGGCACGCGCTCCGTCACCGTCTCACTGGAACCATCGGGCAGTATCTTGTCCGTTTCACGCAAAAGTTCTTTGATGTTGCGTTCTAACGTTTCCCAGAAACGATTCTGTCCCCGATTGTCGATTCGGGTGAGCGAATTGTTGCCGGTATTCCCCGCATTGCCAGTACCTCCTGTGGCCGCGCCCATGCCGGTCACGGCGATTTGGGTCGTCACACTCACCGACCCGGTGGTATCCCGCGACATGTTGACGTAATCCACTTTGTAAAGGTGCAAATACGGCGTATCCGGCATGACAGCCAGATTCTGACCGTCCATTTCCCAACGCAATTCCACCTGTCGCGCCAGTCTTGATAACAATTGCGGCAGAGTTTGATCAACGGCATTGAGTGTCACCGCGCCTTCGATACCGGGATGAATATCCACGTTGATTTTTGCATCGCGTGCCAATGCAAACAGCAAATCCTGAATTCGAACTTTATTGACGATGACGGTATAGGTTTCAGCCTTTTTATCGACGGGTAAAGCCGTCGGCATGACCGGTGCAACCGGGGTTGTCAACAAAGGTTCACGCAATGGTGCTTCAATACGCTGTCCGACATCCTCTGCCAGACTCAAGTGATCCCGTGAAACAGGCGGAGGCCGCAGAACACTACAGGAGGCCACTACGACAAATGACAGCAGTATGACAACAGAGCGCATCAACGGCTCCTGAACACGTCCTGAATGGTGACAGCATCAAGAATATTGTCTGTCCATTTCTCTATCTGTTCTAACGTGGCATTGCGCAGATAAATTTGCGTCGCATCGTCTAGCGTACCAAAACGCCTAGTCATCTGACGACCCAATACGGCAGTTTCACCCTGCTGCATTCCTTGCTGCATTCCACGTTGCATTCCCTTCCGATCGGCCTCTTCGAACCAGCCTTCTATTCTTTCTGCCAACATGGTATCCGCCTCCATTAGATCGTTGATCGCATCAACGGACGCTGTGCTTCATCTTTGAGCATCTCATCCAATGCTTGCAATACATAACAAAAAACTTCAGGTGTTCTTCCGTGTTCTAGTCGGAAAACAGCATCGACTACAGTGCGTACAGTACCTAGTGGATGAAATTTCAACCGAGCCTCGTCAATCAGATGGTCTTTGGCGGAGACGCAGGGATTCGAACCCTGGATCCAGGTTTTGCCCAGATGCGCCCTTAGCAGGGGCGTGCCTTCGACCGCTCGGCCACGTCTCCAAAGAAGGCGAATGATACTCTAACTTGAGGCTTGATCCAGCCCAAAGGTTCTATGCAGGACACGAACGGCGAGTTCTAGGTATTTTTCGTCGACCACGACGGAGATTTTGATCTCCGATGTGGAGATCATCTGGATGTTGATTCCTTCGTCAGCCAATGCACGGAACATCTTGCTGGCGATACCCGGATGGGATCGCATACCTACGCCGACGGCTGACACCTTGCAGATTTTGTTGTCTCCCGTGATGGAGCGAGCA
>JAUYFZ010000086.1 GCA_030689585.1 Rhodocyclaceae bacterium
GAAAGAACCAGTTCGGAGTACCCCGTTATAGACGAGCGTAGCGAGCTGATAAGAACCCCCCTAGAGGCATTCCAATACCCACAAGTCAAAATAGCCATATGAATCAATGCAATGCGAACCAAGCCAATCCCCTCCCCTTCAAGGGGAGGGTTAGGGTGGGGATGGGGTAAGAGTTGCACGACAGTTGTAACTGATTGAATTTGCTTGAATCACAATTTCCCCATCCCCCTCCCAACCTCCCCCTTGAAGGGGGAGGAGCTTCCCCCTCCGACTTGTGGGTAATGGAATGCCCTAGAGGGGGGCGAAGGGGGCCGGGCGTTTAATGGCTTTGAACGTATTTCATGGAACAGGGGTGGGCTTGGCGACCATGCCCGTTATGAATGAGGAGGTTATTTCATTCCGGCAATATAGTCAGAAACAGCCTTGATTTCCGCATCGGTCATGCGATGCGCGATCATCCGCATCATCTTGTTGGGATCGTTGGCCCGTTCGCCACTACGAAATGCCTTGAGTTGACCTTCGAGGTATTCCGAGAATTGACCTGCGATGCGGGGGTATTGCGAGGGAATGCCTGCACCGGTCGGACCGTGACAACCCGCACAGGCAGGTAGCCTCTGGGTGGCATCTCCAGAGATGAACAGTTTTCGTCCAAGGGCCAGTGTTTCCTTATTCTGAACTTGCTCATTGGTTTGTTTTTGTGAGGCAAAGTAAGCGGCGAGGTCGGCCATCTGTTTCTCATCGACGGTCATAATCATGCCGTTCATGATGGGGCTTGCGCGTTCTGCGGGTTTGTCGCCGACTCCTTTGAAGTTCTTCATCTGTTTCAACAGATAAGCGGCGTGCTGACCGGCCAGCTTGGGATTGGCGGGCAGAATGCTGTTGCCGTCGGGGTTGTGACAGGCCGCGCAAATGGTGGTGGCAATGGCGAGTCCTGCGGCAGGATCGGCGGCGTGTGCGGTGAGACTGCCCACTAACGTGACGCCCAAAAGTAAGAAATGGTTCAGCTTCATCGTGAAGGTTCCTAGAGGTGAGTATTCAAACAGCGTGGTATTCTAAATCAAGTTTATTCTTCAGCTCCGATCCTTATGTCCTTATTTCGTCACGCAGCGTTTGAAACTTCGGTGGCCTCACCCCACGCGCTACCCCATGCGATGGGGGCAGAGATTGCATTTGCGGGTCGTTCCAATGCCGGTAAATCTTCGGCCATCAATACGTTGGTGAGGCACAATCGGTTGGCCTTTGTCTCAAAAACCCCCGGTCGCACTCAGTTAATCAACCTTTTTCGTCTTCGCAATGGAGCGGCTTTGGTGGATCTGCCCGGTTATGGGTATGCCGCCGTCCCAAAATCTGTACGAGAACAGTGGCAAGGCTTGCTGGAATACTATCTGACGCAACATGCCTCGTTGATTGGCCTGGTGTTGGTGATGGATGCAAGGCGACCCCTGACGGAACTGGATCGGAAAATGCTCCAGTGGTTTGTGCCGACGGGGAAACCCATCCACGGGTTGCTGACCAAAGCGGATAAGCTCACCCGAAGCGAGCAGGCGCGCACACTCAAGGAAGTGCGCAGTGCCGGGTTCCCTATGACCTTTCAATTATTTTCCAGTCTGAAAAAAACGGGGATCGAGGAAGCGGAAGAGGTCATTGGTCGCTGGATTCCCGCTATTGATCCTATTGAGGAGGCTTCCCAATGAACGTCGCATTTCCTGCCACTCGGATGCGTCGGATGCGCCGTGACGATTTTTCACGTCGACTGATGCGTGAAACGGTGCTAACCCCAGATGATCTGATCTACCCGGTTTTTGTGCTGGAAGGGGCGAACAGAACCGAATCGGTAGGGTCGATGCCAGGGGTGGAGCGCGTGAGTCTGGATCGCCTGTTGCCCGTGGCCGAACGTGCCTTGATGCTTGGAATTCCCGCACTGGCCCTGTTTCCGGTGATTGATGCCTCCAAAAAGAGTGAGGATGCGTCTGAAGCATGGAACCCGGAGGGATTGGTCCCTACCGTCGTAGCTCGATTGAAGAAGGAGTTTCCTGAATTGGGGGTCATTACCGATGTGGCATTGGACCCCTATACCTGTCATGGGCAGGATGGTTTGATTGATCCCAATGATCCCACGGGGTATGTGTTGAATGATGAAACACTGGAGGCGTTAACGAAGCAGGCTTTATCCCACGCTCGTGCGGGGGCCGATGTGGTGGCCCCTTCCGACATGATGGATGGACGCATTGGTCGAATCCGCCAGGCACTGGATGCTGAAAGGTTGATCCATACCCGCATCTTGGCCTATGCGGCGAAATATGCGTCTGCCTTCTATGGGCCGTTCCGTGATGCCGTGGGATCAGCGGCCAATCTGGGCAAAGGCAACAAGAAAACCTATCAGATGGACCCGGCCAATTCGGATGAATCTCTGAGAGAAGTGGCCCTCGACTTGGAAGAGGGGGCCGATATGGTCATGGTCAAGCCAGGGTTGCCTTATCTGGACATCGTGCGTCGGGTGAAAGATACCTTTGGCGTGCCGACCTATGCGTATCAGGTGAGCGGTGAATACGCCATGTTGAAAGCCGCAGCGGCCAACGGATGGATTGACCACGATGCCTGTATGTTGGAAGCGTTGTTGTGCTTCAAACGGGCGGGTGCGGACGGCATCCTGACCTACTGTGCACTGGAAGCGGCTGCAAAATTACGATAAATCCAAACTTCGTCACGATACTGCGTTGCTCACAAAAAATTGGCTCTATGCGGTTTGTAGTGGGTGACATGCCATATCGCTGACATGATAGTCTCCCTCCCCTTCAAGGGGAGGGTTGGGGAGGGGATGGGGGATAGATTCCTTTTGCAAAGCAATCCAGATCGCATCAACTAGCGTATCGATATTTTGCAGCACGTCGTTGTTCCAAAATCTCAATACCCT
>JAUYFZ010000029.1 GCA_030689585.1 Rhodocyclaceae bacterium
CTGCCGTGGGCGTTGGATATTTGACGGGGGCTGCTCCTAGTACGAGAGGACCGGAGTGGACGCACCTCTGGTGGACCGGTTGTCACGCCAGTGGCATCGCCGGGTAGCTATGTGCGGAAGAGATAACCGCTGAAAGCATCTAAGCGGGAAACTTGCCTGAAGATGAGATATCCCGGGGGTTAAACCCCCCTAAAGGGTCGTTCTAGACCAGGACGTTGATAGGCTGGGTGTGGAAGCGCAGCGATGCGTTAAGCTGACCAGTACTAATTGCCCGTGAGGCTTGACCCTATAACCTTGAGCATTGATTCAGGTTATTGATAGCAACAACAACCCTTTACTTCTTCCCCCCTTTTTGTCTGGTACCCATAGCGTCTTGGAACCACCCCTTCCCATCCCGAACAGGACCGTGAAACGAGACCGCGCCGATGATATTACGTACTACGCGTGAGAAAGTAGGTCAGTGCCAGACTCCCCTAAAAAAGCAAAGCCCAGACAAATCGTCTGGGCTTTTGCTTTTGTGGCATGATTCCATCCCATGAACAACGAACATTCACCTAACTCGCATAGACGCCAAGCCAACCCTCGTCCTATGAAATTCGTTAAATGCAATTAAATACCCGCCCCCCTTCGCCCCCCTCTCGGGGGGTTCTCATCGGCTCGCTGCGCTCGATTGTTACGGGGCACTCCGAATGAGTGTATTTCACGCTAACGCTGCAACGCCTGGTGCACTTTTTATCGTTTCCGCTCCTTCGGGGGCGGGGAAAACGACCTTAGTGCGCGAACTCATGGCGCGGGATACCGACATTCATCATTCGGTTTCCTATACGACGCGTCCTCCCCGTCCCGCTGAACGAAATGGACACGACTATCATTTCATCGACATTCAGACCTTCCTTGCCATGCGGGGACAAGGTGATTTCCTCGAATGGGCCGAGGTGCACGGAAATTTTTATGGCACGTCGAAAAGTTGGTTGTTGAATGAAATGCAGGCCGGACGTGATCCGCTGCTCGAAATTGACTGGCAGGGCGCACAGCAGGTGCGTTCCCAGATTCCACAGGCCGTCAGCATTTTCATCATGCCTCCTTCGATGAAAGAATTGGAAAGACGACTTCGCTCGCGTGGACAGGATGGAGAAGAGATCATCCAGCGTCGTGTGGCGGCGGCTTTAGGAGAAATGCGACATGTGGCTGAATTCGACTTCGTTATAATCAACGACGATTTGCAGGCGGCATTAGAGGATTTGTGGGCAGCCGTGAAGGCTTCCCGCCTTGCTTTTAACCGTCAACGTGCGCGTCATCCTGACATGTTTGAATTTCTCGAACAATGTTGATTTAGTTCATTTATTTTTCATTTATGTAACCTAAGGAACTCTCATGGCCCGTGTCACCGTCGACGATTGCCTCAAAAAAATCCCCAACCGTTTTCAACTGACGCTGGTAGCGACCACTCGTGCGCGTCAGATCACTTTGGGGGGTACGCCACTGGTCGGCTTTGATAAAGATAAGCCGACGGTCATTGCATTGCGCGAAATTGCATGTGGCAAGGTGGGGTTGGAAATACTGAATCGCGGCCACGCCTGAACATGGTGGAGAGGGAGGGGGTTGCCGAACCATTCCTTCCTGAACCTGCGCGGCTCAAGGAATTACTGGCGACTTACCTGAAGTCCGACGACATTGATCGGATCATGCAGGCCTATTGGTTTTCAAAAGAGGCCCATCGAGGGCAATACCGAACGAGCGGTGCGCACTATATTTCACACCCTTTAGCGGTTGCTGAAACGCTGGCCAGTTGGTGTCTGGATGCTCAGGCAATTTCGGCAGCCCTGTTGCACGACGTGATGGAAGATACCCAGATCACGAAAACGCAGATCGTGGCTCAGTTTGGCGAGACGATTGCCGATCTGGTCGATGGGGTGTCGAAGCTAGGACGCATCGAGAATCAATCCTGGGAAGAAGCGCAAGCGGATAGTTTGCGGAAAATGTTGTTGGCCATGGCGCATGACGTGCGTGTCATCCTCGTCAAGCTGGCCGATCGGCTGCACAACATGCACACGTTAGAAGCAGTACGTCCCGACAAACGCCGTCGTGTGGCGCGGGAAACGATGGATATTTATGCACCGATCGCCAATCGGCTGGGTCTCAACACGATTTATCAGGAACTGCAATCGTTAGCCTTTCAGCATCTTTACCCGATGCGCTATCGTGTCTTGGAAAAAGCCTTGCGACTGGCGCGGGGAAACCGACGTGAAGTGGTCGATAAAACCATGGACGCTCTCCGAAAACGGTTGCCGAAATGTCATGTTCAAGCGGAAGTTCTCGGACGTGAAAAGCACCTGTTCAGCATTTATCGCAAGATGCGAGAAAAACGTCTGACGTTTTCGCAAGTGCTTGATCTTTACGGATTTCGTGTCATTGTGGCTGATGTGCCGACTTGTTATTTGGCGTTAGGCGCATTGCACGGTCTTTACAAACCTGTGCCGGGCAAATTCAAGGACTACATCGCCATTCCCAAGGCCAATGGTTATCAATCATTGCACACCATGTTGATCGGCCCCTACGGCACTCCGGTGGAAATTCAGATACGCACGACGGACATGCACCATGTGGCAGAAAGTGGAGTGGCCTCCCACTGGCTCTATAAAGATGGTCACCCCCTATCGGAGTGTCAGCGAACGACCCATGAATGGCTTCAATCGTTAATTGAGATGCAATCCATTTCTAAGGACTCCACCGAATTTCTGGAACACGTCAAGATCGATCTTTTTCCTGCTGAAGTTTACGTCTTCACCCCTCATGGTCGGATTATCTCCTTACCGCGTGGAGCAACCTCGCTTGATTTTGCTTACGCAGTGCATACTGACATTGGAAATCATTGTGTGGCATGCCGCATCAATTACGAATCGATGTCATTGCGATCCGAATTGAAGAATGGTGATTGTGTTGAAATTATTACTGCCCCACAGACCAGCCCTAATCCTGCATGGTTATCTTATGTCCGAACGGGTAAGGCAAGATCACAGATACGGAATTTCCTTAAAACGAAGCCTGCCGTGCATTGGGAGTCCGATATCCAAGACACCTTTGAGGTGAAGCTGTCCATTGTGACGGAGAATTGCAAGGGAGTATTGGCTCGCATTGCTACGGTCATGGCGGAAGAAGGGGTCAATATTACCGATGTCAGCATGGATGACACCGGTGATCGCAATAAAACAACCACGCTTTATTTTTCCGTGCAGGTCACGAATAGACGACATCTAGCCTCCATTCTGCGTCGAGTACGCCGGATCGTCGAAGTCGTGCGCATTCATCGGACACGAGAGCGCAGCCTCATTGAAAAAGTCAAGAATCCTTGACGAGCATCAAGAACACGAAGGGACATCGTCACTAGGATGCGCAACTAGCTCATCGAACCGAATGGGCGGCTTTATGGGAAATGACTCTTGAATATTTCTAGTGCGATTGTTCACGCCAGACCCGGCACTGCCGGTTCTGTTGAATCTATTCTGTCCGGGATATCCGGCGTGGAGGTGCATGCCGCTTCCGAAGAGGGCAAGATTGTCGTGACCATCGAATCCGACGATGACCACGGAACCACAGACATCTTTGATTTCATCAGCAAGATGGACGATGTTCTTTCAGCGTCCATGGTCTACCACCAAAACGAATCCGACCCAGATAAGGAGATTTGACATGAAAGTAACAAGGCGCGATTTCATCAAGGCAAATGCAGTTGTAGCGGCAGCAGGCGTGGCAGGTATGGCGGTTCCAGCCGCTCAAGCATGGGCGCAAGCCAAACCGGATGATGGCGTTCGGTGGGACAAGGGCGTGTGTCGCTACTGCGGCACAGGGTGCGGCGTATTGGTCGGCGTGAAGGATGGCCGCGTGGTTGCCACACAGGGCGATCCGGATGCACCGGTTAACAAGGGCTTGAACTGCGTCAAGGGTTACTTCCTCGCCAAGATCATGTACGGTAAAGATCGCCTGACTCAACCGATGTTACGCATGAAAGAGGGAAAATTCGACAAAGAAGGCGACTTCGCGCCCATCTCTTGGGATGCGGCCTTCGACATCATGGCCGACAAAGTCAAGGCGACGATGAAAGATCCTGCTCAGGGTCCCTTTGGTGTGGCCATGTTTGGTTCCGGTCAATGGACGGTGTGGGAAGGGTATGCCGCCGCCAAGCTGATGAAGGCAGGGTTCCGTTCCAACAGCCTTGATCCCAATGCACGTCACTGCATGGCTTCTGCCGTGGTCGGGTTTATGCGCACCTTCGGAATCGACGAACCGATGGGCTGTTACGACGATGCTGAATACGCCGATGCCTTCGTGCTCTGGGGTTCCAACATG
>JAUYFZ010000063.1 GCA_030689585.1 Rhodocyclaceae bacterium
TTCGTCCTGACCCTTCGACTACGCTCAGGACTAAAGGCCTTGTCGAAGGAGTGTATCGGCATCAAACTTGTGGTTCGACAAGCTCACCACGAACGGTTGGGGTTTTAAAACATACCACTTGTCGCTAAGGTGCGCTCCAACAAGGCACGCTCCAACAACGCACGCTTCAACTCGGGCACACAAGAACCACAATCGGTTCCACACTTAAGTTTTCCCTGCAAACCCGTGAGGTCAGCACCGGCGGCGATTTCACGTTTAATCTCATCCTCACTGACATTCATACAGTTACAGATAATTTTGCGCGGTGCGGCAGCGACGATGGGCGGCATCGCGCTCGGAGCGAAGATCCAGCGACGCAATTCGTCGATGGGCACGCCGTCGCGTATGACGGTCTGTAGCCAACCACTGGCGATCTCCTCGCCAGCAAGCAGGATGCCGGTGAGATACCCCTCTTCGATATGGGCGCGTTTGAGGATGCTGCGTGACGAATCGCAGTAATTCAAACAAGCCGATTCTGGCATGTCGAGGATGTGTGCAATCAACTCGATCCGGTCAGCAGCTAACGGCTCCGCGCAGGCCAGTCGCAGCGCAACGAGTGGACGTTCACGTCCATCGAGAGTGAGCTCGGCGTAGTCGAAATCGGCCAGCAGCGGTGCTAGGCGAGCACGCCATGCCAGCACCTGTTCATTACCATTGTTAGCGATACCTAGGGAGCGTAAGACGACCATGCGCCAAGGTAGATCGGCTGGCTCAAGGCGGATCGCCGTATGTTTGAGTTCTGGCTGCTTTGAAATGGGGTCGAAGGCAGGCAGGGTAAGGGCGTTCACGCCCTCGTGCGAGAGGCTGCATCGCCCCCAGTGGATCGGGAAAAAAACCTGACCGGGGCGCACTTCCTCGCTGGCAGCGAGAGGCAGGACAATCTCGCCGCGTCGGCTCTTCACACGCATCAACTGGCCTTCCTGCCAGCCACGCCGTTGCAGGTCATCGCTATTGATTTGCAAAAATGGTTTAGGTTCGTGGGCATACAGACGCGGGATACGACCAGTGCGGCTCATGCCGTGCCACTGATCGCGTAGACGCCCCGTGATGAGGTGGAAGGGGTAGCGGGCATCAATCGCTTCAGCGGTCAAGCGGGTATCGATGGTGATGAATTTTGCTTTGCCCTCCGCGTTAGCGAAATAATGGTCGGCATAGAGGCGATCCTTGCCTATCGTTGCGCCAAGGGGAAATGGCCATTGTGTCGGGCCGCGTTCATCGAGCACGGCGTGGGACAGACCGCCGATGTCGAGGTCGCGACCCACAGTAGTTTTGACGTATTCGGCATAAACATCAGTAGAAGAATTAAAAGCAAAGAGCCGCTTTGCCGTCTCGCCAGCACCGATTTTTTCACCCAATGCCAAAGCAAAATCGCGTGCGATGCACCAGTCAGCAAGTGCTTCACCAGGCGGCGGAATCGCTGCACACATCCGCGAAATGCGGCGTTCTGAGTTCGTTACCGTGCCCTCCTTCTCGCCCCAGGTGGCAGCAGGCAGCAGCAGGTCAGCGAAGGCTGCTGTTTCGGTGTCTGCCCAGGCATCCTGCACGACGACGAATTCGGCCTTGATCAGTGCTTCACGCACCTGGGTCAGGTCTGGCAGTGATTGCGCTGGGTTAGTGCAGGCGATCCAAACGGCTTTGATACTTCCCTCCTTCAATGCATTAAAGAGTTCGATTGCTGTTTTGCCCGGCGTTTCTGGCAATGTGGAAATACCCCAAAGTTGCGCGAGTTCAGCGCGATCCGCAGCGGAAGCAAGGTTGCGATGACCGGGCAGCAGGTTAGCCATCGTGCCAGTTTCGCGCCCCCCCATAGCGTTGGGTTGACCGGTGAGCGAAAACGGTCCCATGCCGGGTTTGCCGATCTTGCCGGTGGCAAGATGCAGGTGGATTAGCGCAGCACCGTTGCTTGTTCCATGAATCGACTGATTGAGCCCCTGACACCATAAGGAGAGCGGTGCCTTGGCCTGACCGAACCAGTGGGCGGCGGTGATGATCTCGTCCGCCCCACGTTCACCAAGGCCACAGGCGGCAGCGACTGCGCCAGGGGTGAGTTCAGCCAGTTGAGCACGCAACTCATTGAATCCGTTCGTATGGTCGGCGATGAAGCGGTTGTCGATTCTATTCTCCCAGAGCAGAACGTGGAGCATGGCTGAGTAGAGCAGGGTGTCCGAGCCGGGTGCGATGGCAAGGTGCAGATCGGCACTTGCCGCGGTGTCGGTACGGCGTGGATCGACGACGATGAGTTTCAGAGAACGATTCTTCTCACGCGCCGCCTCGATGCGCCGAAACAACACCGGGTGAGCGAAGGCGGTATTCGCTCCAGCGATCAACATCATGTCCGTCAGATCGATGTCTTCATAGCTGCACGGCACAGCATCCGATCCCAGTGTCGCTTTGTAGGCGGCGACTGCGGACGACATACACAGGCGCGAGTTGGAGTCGATGTTGTTTGTACCAACCAGTGCCCGCGCCAGCTTGTTGAAGAGGTAGTAATCCTCGGTAAGCAACTGGCCGGAAACGTAGAAGGCTACGGCATCCGGGCCGTGCTCGCGGATAATCGCCGCGAAACGCTCGGCAGCAACGTCGAGGGCGTTATCCCATGAGGTCGGTGCTGGCAGGACGGCACGGCTCGTGCGCAGCATCGGCACAGTGGCGCGACCGGTCTGCACAGCGGCTAAATGGAGCGTATTACCCTTGGAGCAGAGCTTACCGAAGTTCGCCGGATGGTCAGGGTCGCCCCGTACGCCAATAATCCTTCCGTTGATCGACTGAATGATGACGCCACAACCAACGCCGCAGTAGCAGCAGACGCTACGAGTTTCGTTCATCACACCACACGCCAGCTCATGTCATCCTCTATCTTGTCGTATTCGCTGCGCACGGCGGGTTGCGTTACAACAGCCTCCCAAGGGTCTTTGTAATCCTCCAAGGAGAAGAGTAGTCGCTCGTAAAGTGCCTTACGACTTGCTTCGTTATCAACAACGACGCTCTTCTCATAGGCGATACCGACACGGGCGTCGTAATGACAGGTGCGCTCCAGGTAGTAGGCCTCTTCGCGATAGAGTTGCAGGAAGGCAGCGGTGTATTCCTGCACTTCATTGTCTGATTTCACCTTGCAGAAGAATTGCGCTACCTCGGTCTTGATGCCCCCGTTACCGGCGATATACAGCTCATAACCAGAAGCGACACCGATCACGCCGACATCTTTAATGCCCGCTTCGGCACAGTTGCGCGGGCAACCACTCACGGCCAACTTGACCTTGTGCGGTGCCCACATACCGTAGAGCATCTTTTCTAGCTTGACCCCCATGCTCATTGAAAGCTGAGTGCCAAAACGACAATGTTCAGCACCAACGCAGGTTTTCACCGTGCGAATGCTTTTACCGTAGGCGTGACCGGAGGGCATACCAAGATCGGCCCAAACGAGCGGTAGATCATCCTTCTTGATGCCCAAGAGGTCGATACGCGCCCCACCGGTCATCTTGATGGTAGGAATCGCGAACTTTTCGGCAACATTGGCGATGCGGCGCAGTTCGTCCGGCGTTGTCAGCCCGCCCCACATGCGCGGCACCACGGAGAAGGTGCCGTCCTTCTGGATGTTGGCGTGGGCGCGCTCGTTGATGAAGCGCGATTGCGGATCATCCTCGGCCTCCTTCGGCCAAGTCGAGATCAGGTAGTAGTTGAGGGCGGGGCGACAGGTGGCACAGCCGGTGTGGGTGCGCCATTTCAGGGAGCGCATCGTGTCGGGAATGGTTAGCAGGTGCTGCTCGCGGATGGTTTGACGCACGACTCCATGCGAGAAATCTGTGCAGCCGCACACCGGCTTCTCTTTGGTATCGACGGGTTGGTAAGCACCGCCAACAGTAGAGGAGAGAATCTGCTCGACTAAGCCGGTGCAGCTCCCGCAGGAGCTAGAGGCTTTTGTATGCTTGCGCACATCCTCCACCGTAAAGAGTCCATGGGTCTTGATCGCGTGAACGATGTCGCCTTTGCAGACACCGTTGCAACCGCAAACCTCAGCCGTGTCGGGCATCGCGGCAGTCTTGCTCTGGCCGGCATGACCCACATCCCCGACATGGTTCATTCCTCCCACTGCGCCAAACATCAGGTGATCACGAATCTCGGTAATGGGCTGCTGGTCTTTGAGTAATTGGACATAC
>JAUYFZ010000065.1 GCA_030689585.1 Rhodocyclaceae bacterium
CACCATCACCGCCTGGTCGCTGATCGGTCTGTGGGCGTTCGCCATCTTCTGGATGTTTACGACCGGTGAATGGAAGCAATATATTCCGAGCTTGGAAAAAGTAGATGCCATGATCAAGTACTACATCACCGGCATCTTCACCCATGCGCCGCACCCCTTCCGTTTAACCCAGCTCCACAAACACAATCCGCTGCAACGGATGGCCTATTTGACCATTCTGTCCGTCGTCGGGCCGATGGTCTGGTCGACGGGGTTGCTCTACATCTTCCACGACTACTGGACTGAATGGGGATTGCGGGCTTTCATCACACTGGAATGGGTAGCGTTTTTCCACACCACGGCCGCCTTCCTGATGTTGAGTTTCGTCATCGTGCACGTCTACCTGATCACGACGGGACATACCATCGGTGCGCACCTCAAGGCCATGATTACCGGTTGGGAAGAGGTGGAGGACTGATTTCCAGATAACGGAAACAGGTAGTCAGATGATCGTTGACCAGCCCCACGGCCTGCATGAATGCAGTGCAGATCGTGGGGCCGACGAACCGGAAGCCGCGTGCTTTCAAGTCTTTTGATAGGGCCATCGCGTTCGTAAATCGCCAGAGATAAGTATCAAAACTGCCGAACGCTTCTTGCACTTTCAAAAAAGCACGAGCGTTGGTGAGGGCCGCGTTGATTTTCAACCGGTTGCGCACGATACCCGGATCGGACAGAAGACGGGCGATGTCAGCTTCGGTATAACAAGCGACGCGTTCCACGTCAAAACCGTCAAAAGCCCGACGGTAATTTTCTCGTTTCCTGAGAATCGTGATCCACGACAATCCGGCCTGCGCCCCTTCGAGAAGCAAAAACTCGAAGAGAACGCTGTCGTCGTGTTGCGGAACCCCCCACTCCGTATCGTGATAAGCGACATAGAGCGGATCAGTGCCACACCAAGGGCAACGCTGCTTTAGTTCCATACCTCCGGACGACCTATTGCAAACCCTTGCGCATAATCGACACCGATTTTACGCAGACACGTCATGATTTCTGCTGATTCAACGTATTCAGCGATCGTTTCAAGCTTCAACGCCTGGGCAACACTGTGGATGGCTTTCACGATGGCCTGATCCCGACCATCTTCGATCATATTTCTGATAAACATGCCGTCCAGTTTGATGACATCGACCGGCAGGTTCTTGAGATAGCCGAAGGACGACATGCCACTCCCAAAATCATCTAGGTAAAACCGGCAGCCATCCTCGCGTAGTTGGTCAATCAAATAACGTGCGCTGGCCAAATGGGTAATGACCGCTGATTCCGTGATTTCAAAACATATCCGTTGTGGGGCTACGCCATGTTTTTTCATGCAGTTACGGATGAAACCCAGCAGTTTTTCATCACTCAATGAAGCACCGGATAGATTGATGCTGTGAATATCACAAGCACAGTCGGATACCTGTCCTATACGAGCCAATGAATTTTCTATGACAAAACGATCAATGGTCGGCATCAGTCCATAACGCTCGGCAGCCGGTAAAAAAGCCCCTGGCGGAACGGCATTACCCTGCTCATCAATCATGTAGATCAATACCTCGTAGTGAGAACATTGATCAGATCGTGTTTCATCGCAAGGAACAATGATTTGACGCTGTAACCGCATGCGGCCTTCATCCATGGCCGTATGGATGCGTGTTGTCCAATCCATTTCCGACCGACGCACCGCCATGGCTTCTTCGCCAATTTGATAGATGAACACCATATTGCGTCCACGTTCTTTGGCTCCGTAGCACGCACTATCGGCGGCGGCCATGGCAGAGGAAACATCCGTCCAGTCGTTATTAAGCAGAACGATCCCGATGCTGGCCCCCACATGGAAAACGCGACCATCCGAGATGAAACGGAAATCAGCGACAGACTGACGCAATTTGTCCGCAATATCGCGCCCTGTTTCAAGGGGGCAATGTCGTATCAACACCCCGAATTCGTCCCCGCCTAATCGGGCCAGCACATCATCGCGACGCAAGGTAGGTTTGAGCATCGCGGTGAGTTCCACCAGCAATCGGTCACCTGCCGCATGTCCGCAGGTATCATTCACAATCTTGAATTGATCCAGGTCCACGTAGCACAGAACGTGTTCTTCTTCTCGCCCCCGCGACACGAGTAACAGTTCTTCCAATATCTCGGTGAAGGCAACCCGGTTGGGTAACCCTGTCAACGCATCGTGATAGGCCATGTGGCGAATCACCGCTTCGGAACGTTGCCCATCCACCAAAGTCCGCACCCGCTGCCGAAGCACGGGAAGAATAATGGGTTTAAGAAGGTAGTCCGTCGCCCCCGCTTCAATGGCCCGCTTGACCGATTCATCATCATGCGCCGCCGTCACCATGACGATGGGCGGCTGATACCCTGTTGCAGCCCCTTCCCTGCGAATTTCTCCGCACGCGGTAATGCCGTCCATCACGGGCATCATGTAATCCATCAGGATCAGATCGGGGAGGTGTTCTTTGGCTAACGCCACAGATTCCTGACCGTTGACCGCCTGGATAACCTGATAACCATCTTTTTCAAGCACGCTGGTCAACAACATTCGAATCGTTCGATCATCGTCGACGACCATAACTTTTGCATGCATCTGATGCGGCAATTCAGAATGTAATAGTGTCCGTGAGGAAGTGGCTTGAGTCATAATCTCGCAAACTTTTAATCAGGATCGCCATGTTACCAGTGTCTCGTCAAAAAACAGTCGGATTGGTTTCTCTCGGTTGCCCCAAGGCCACCGTCGATTCCGAACGCATCCTAACCCAGCTCCGCGCCAACGGCTATGTTCTCTCCGGTACCTACGCCCACGCGGATGTGGTCATCGTCAATACCTGCGGATTCATTGATGCCGCCATCGAGGAATCCCTAGAAGCCATCGAGGAAGCCATGACCGAAAATGGCCAAGTCATCGTGACAGGATGCCTAGGGGCACGACGCGATCTGATCCTTGAGAAATTTCCGAAAGTACTGGCCATTACCGGCCCCCATGCGGCCGATGAAGTCATGGCTCTCGTGCGTGAGCATTTGCCATCGCCTTCCGAAATGTCTTCCCTCTCTCCCGTTCGACTCACCCCCGCGCACACGGCCTATCTCAAAATTTCAGAAGGTTGCAATCACCGCTGCACCTTCTGCATCATCCCCTCCTTGCGGGGCCCGCTGATTTCCAGAACGATTGATGAGATTCTGACCGAAGCGATTCAGATGCGCGATGCGGGTGTTAAGGAAATTTTGCTCGTTTCACAAGATACGGGGGCGTATGGAACGGACATTCGACCGTCTTCTCCCCGCTTGTTTGATTTATGCAAAGAACTCGGCCCTCTTGGTCTATGGGTGCGCCTCCATTACGTCTACCCCTATCCCAACGTGGATGATCTTTTACCCTTGATGGCGGACGGAAAAATACTGCCCTATCTTGATGTGCCCTTTCAACATGCGAACCCCCGTCTCCTGAAATTGATGAAGCGGCCTGGAGACGTAGAAAAAACGCTGAATCGTATCGCCCTCTGGCGTGCTGCCGTGCCTGACCTGACGATTCGTTCGACGTTCATTACCGGTTTCCCCGGTGAAACGGACGCGGAATTCGATGAATTGCTTCAGTTTCTCGATGCTGCCCAGTTAGATCGCGTCGGCGCTTTTGCCTATTCTCCGGTAGAAGGAGCGGCCGCCAATGCGCTGCCGGGGGCGTTGCCGGAATCGGTGCGCGAAGAACGCCGTCAATACCTCATGCAACATCAGGAGGACATCAGTGCGGCGCGTCTGGAAGCCAAAATCGGACGGAAAATGCAGGTGCTCGTCGAAGAAGTGGACGAGGAAGGAGCCACCGCCCGCTCAATGGGAGATGCCCCAGACATTGATGGGCTGGTCTACATCACCGACGGGGAAGATTGTTCCATCGGAGAGTTCGCAGAAGTCGTGATCACCGACAGCGATGTACACGATCTCTATGCGAAATTAGCGAGAGACGAGCATGATTGAACAGCTACAAACCCTGCTCGGCCCTTCCCATGTTTTAACAGACCTCACTTGCACCGATTGGCGAGGCCGCTATTCTGGAAAACCTCTCGCCGTCGTTCGACCCGCCAATACAGAAGAAGTGGCCGCCGTCGTCAAACTTTGCGCAAGCAACCACATCGCCATCGTGCCCCAAGGAGGCAATACGGGCCTGTGTGGGGGAGCTACGCCATCGGGCGGGGAAGTCGTCGTAAGCCTAGCCCGCTTAAACCGCATTCGGCGCATTCATCACGATCATTGCATCGTAGAAGCCGGATGCACACTCGCCGCAGTCAAAGAAGCCGCAGCCTTACAGGGACGGTTATTCCCATTATCTCTAGCGGCAGAAGGCAGTGCCATGATCGGCGGAAACCTCTCCACCAACGCAGGCGGCGTACAGGTGTTGCGCTACGGCAATGCACGGGAACTCACCTTGGGGCTGGAAGTCGTTTTGCCGGATGGACGCGTCTGGAACGGACTGCGTGCCTTGCGCAAAGACAATACGGGGGTCGACCTCAAACAACTTTTCATCGGTGCGGAAGGCACGTTGGGCATCATCACCGCCGCCGTACTCAAACTTTTTCCTCAGCCGAAAAATCTTGTCACGGCTTGGGTTGCGGTCCCAAATCCCGCTGCGGCACTCGCGTTACTACAACGCTTAAGTAACGTGACCGCCTTTGAATTGATCGGGCGAATGGCACTCGATCTAGTCCTAAAGCATGTGTCGGCTGCGCGTGACCCTTTGTTAGACAGCCCCCTCTGGCAAGTCTTGATTGAAGCGGACACGACCGACCTAGAAGAACACCTAGCCGCTGCCATGGAAGCCGGTGAAGTCACCGATGCCATCCTCGCGCAAAGCACGGCACAATCTCGCACCCTGTGGAACTTGCGAGAAAGCATCCCTGAAGCCGAACGTGCGGAAGGGTTCGCCATCAAACACGACATTTCGATACCGCTCTCCCGACTCCCAGAATTCATTGCCCGCGCCGATACTGCCTTGTCCGGCAAAACGATCATTTGTTTTGGTCATATGGGAGATGGAAACCTGCACTACAACGTCGTGACTCCCCTGTCACACACCGACACGATCAATCGCCTCGTGTATGACCTCGTCCATGAACTAGGCGGATCGTTTTCTGCTGAACATGGCATCGGACAACTCAAACGCGGCGAACTATTGCACTATAAAAGCGAAGTTGAAATCGACTTGATGCGCACCCTCAAACACGCCATCGACCCGCAAGGAACCATGAATCCCGGAAAGGTCTTGACTCGCATGGTCACAAAGCCCACCCCTGTCACATG